>NZ_CFIGVI010000003.1:44696-140803 GCF_984588085.1 Wandonia sp. | reverse complement strand
ACGATAATTTTCTTTTGAAGTAAACTTCCTTCAACGGAAACAGATAAAATATAAATTCCATTGTTCAGGTTTTGTACATCCAATTCAATTGATGAAGACTGGACACTTACGGAGTGAACAATTCTTCCATTCAGATCAAGAATCTGAATCTCCTGCATAATGAGATTACCCAAATCTACTTTTAAGCTACCATTGGTTGGGTTCGGATATATAGTAAGCAATTCACTGGATAATTCTTCAATACTCAGGAAAGCATCAGAGCCGTCACAATCCTGATCAATACCGTCTTCTGGTATTTCTACTGCTCCCGGATAGATAGTAGGATCAGAATCATCACAATCCAGACTGTTATTTACAAAACCTGTTGGAGGTGTGCAGGCTTGAATGGTAGAATTAATATCTCCATATCCGTCATTATCCGCATCCTGGTAAAAAGTAGTTCCTGCGTTATAAACATTTACGGTTACAATCATGCTGTCAGCAGCCGGAGCAATAGCGGCTCCTTCTTGTTTGGAAACGACATATTTAATTTCATGTGTTCCGGGGCCTGCAGTAGAAGGATTGAAAGTTGTTCCTGTTATTCCAGGACCTGAAAGTGTTCCTCCTGTTGTACCTGTAATACTCAGGTTTACAGGTCCGTCTGTAACACAATATTCCTGGCTTAACCCGCTAAAAGTAGCAACAGGCTTAACGGTCATCCATAATACATAGCTCGCCTCATTATCATTGATGGGAGCAGGTATCGCTCCGCATAATTGCACATCAGCCAAAAATGTCATGGTAAGATTAAAAACACCTATTTCTGTTGGTGTTCCACTGACTGCAAGACAGCCAAGCGTATTTGAACTCCCTGACTGGTAGGATGACTGATTGGTCTGACCCGATACACCATTGGGAAAACCGGAGTATGAAAAATTATCAATATTGGTAATTTTTATTTCCACACCAGTCTGACCGGGATCAATCATTCCGGCATCAAAACAATTAGGAGTAAGGACAAAAGATTCAAAATCAGAGTAGGATTGGTTGACAGTTCCATCCAGCATCATGGTATCACAAACACCACCATATGCCTCTAGCGTAGCAGAGCAATCAACAGGCGTACATTGAGCAAATGTTTGGTTTATACCGAAAAAAGCAATCGATACAGGCAGTAATAGTTTCTTCATAATTTCTAATCATTAATTCATTCAAATATATTCTTTTTTTAATTCTGTGAGAAAAAATAGTTTTCTTTTCAACCTGATCCTCTTCACAGGATATGCAAAGAATTATTTAGTTACGTCAACAGGAATAGCGTTGTTTTTTAGAAATAATATGTATTTTGGTGACGACTTATTATGAAAGAATCGGATTAAACTATTGTTAATTGAGCTGTTGTATGATAGGGCACAATTAATGCTATACTATGAAACTTTATGAAAAAAACTTTACTGGCTTGTGTAATGGGTATGTCTTCTTTTTGTTTTCACGCCCAAAATATTACGGGGAAAGTTATTGATGCGAAAAACAATGAACCGGTCGTTGGAGCTCGTATGGAAATTACTAATGGAGCGAAAGCTATTACTGATTTTGACGGCAATTTTAAATTGAATAGTTCTACTTTTCCTGTTCAACTAATTACAACCTATATAGGTTATGAAACTGATACAACTCTTGTGGAGAAACCGTCAGCAATCACTATTCGTCTGAAATCATCAGATCGCATATTATCTACGGTGGTAGTGTCTGCCGGAAGAAGAGAGCAGGAGTTGGAAGAAGTTCCCATATCTATGGAGATTATTAAATCCGATCTGATTGAAAGTAAGGGGTTTGTGGACTTGGAAGGAGCTGTTGATCAAAGCCCCGGAGTATATGCTATGGATGGACAAATCAGTATAAGGGGAGGTAGTGGATTTGCTTATGGTGTTGGGTCGCGTGTGATGTTGTTGTGGGAAGGAATGCCGTTACTAACAGGTGATGTTGGAGATGTGAAATTTAATGCCATTCCGATTGAAAATGTCTCTCAGATTGAAGTGATAAAAGGAGCTTCTTCTGTCTTGTATGGAAGTGGAGCTTTAAATGGAGTTATTTCTTTATCGGAACGTGAGCCTTCGGTAGATGGCGAATTACGTGTAAAGTTACAGGGGGGGATATATGATAATCCAAAGCGAAGTAGTTTGAAATGGTGGTCGAAGAACCCAATGCTTGGGTTTGCTGATGTTTATTATGGGAAAATGTACAAACGATTCGGATTTACAGTTGCCGGGCATGGATTTTCGGATCAGGGATACCGGGAGGGAGAAACACAGGCCCGCGGAAGAATCAGCGGGACTTTCTTTTACAGACCTCAGAAGGTAAAAGGACTAAAAGCAGGAGTAGGGTATAATTTTCAATGGGTGAAATCAGGTTTGTATATCATTTGGGAAAATGATTCTCTGGCTTATACACCGAGTGGAGGAGGGGACTATACGGACTCTAATTCAACAGTTATCTTAAACAGAGGATATCGATTGAATGTAGACCCTTATGTTAAGTACATTGATAAAAAAGGAAATACGCATAACCTTCGTACCCGGGTGTATTACATCGATAATCAGACGGTGAATAATCCGGATCAGGATAACGGATCTGTTACCTATTTTGCCGATTATCAGTTTCAAAATAAAAACAAATGGGGAGGAGTGTTAACGACGGGAATTTCGAATACGTATGTTACGGTAAAAGCGAATCTGTTTGGAACAAATACATCTATTAATCCGGCTGTTTACTTGCAGTATGAACAAAGATTATGGAAAAAACTTATACTTACCGGTGGAATAAGGGGTGAGTTTTTTGAACAAAATAAACGACAGGGAGACTCGTATTACTATTTTGGGAAAAATGATAAATACAAATCTCCCATCTATCCGATTGTACGGGCAGCGGCCAATTATCAACTGTTTAAAGGTACTTTTTTGCGAGCTTCCTTTGGTCAGGGAGTGCGTTATCCTTCTGTTGCCGAAAGATATACGTTTACTAATGTAGGAGCATTAAATATTTTTCCAAATCCAAATCTGAATCGTGAAACAGGGTGGGCTGCAGAGATTGGTGCAAGACAGGTATTTCGTATTGGTAAATGGAAAGGAATGCTCGATGTGGCAGGTTTCATCAATCAATACGATGATATGATTGAATTTGCGTTCGGGTTGTTCAATCCAAAGACCTACCAGCCGATTGATATAAATAATCCGGATGATTTGAATGAGTACTTTGACTTATTAAATGAAGGGTATTCGGTTGCCCAGTTATTAGGGTTTCAGGCACAGAATGCAGAAAAGGCAAAAATAACCGGGTTTGAGGTTTCCTTTAACAGTGAAGGAAAAATTGGTGATGTGGATCTTATTGCTCTGGTGGGATATACGTATATGAATCCAATCAGTCTCAATGATAATGCAGAGTACAGATCGACATTTTCGGATACAACTACAAATATTCTCAAATACCGATTCAAGCATCTAATAAAAGGAGATGTTGAAGGTCGCTATAAGGGGTTCAAATTAGGTGTATCATGTCGTTATAACAGTCACGTCCGAAATA
The DNA here is from genome assembly GCF_984588085.1 of Wandonia sp. NCBI lineage: Bacteria > Pseudomonadati > Bacteroidota > Flavobacteriia > Flavobacteriales > Crocinitomicaceae > Wandonia > Wandonia sp. The sequence goes on along the minus strand of NZ_CFIGVI010000003.1, from coordinate 137,245 downwards.
TTGACAGGGTGTTTGAAGAAAATATTGCGGGAACGGAAATTCTTCCCGGATTAAAAGGATATCGCGAGCGTAATCAAAAGGGAGGTCTGGCATTTGATATGCGTGTGGGATATTCTTATAAAGAGCGCTATCACTTCAATTTCATGGTAAACAATGTGTTTAATGAGGAAATAATGACACGTCCGGGGGATATTCAGGCTCCACGTCACTTTATGGTACAGCTGATGTATACGCTAAAGTGATAGAACTAATCAGGTAAGAAAAACGGGGTATGGAATTTTCCATACCCCGTTTTTATATACCAGAAATTCGTGACTATTCAACAATTAGCTTTCGAATTTCTTCACTACCGTCTTCATAGATAATGATTACATTATAAATACCTTCCGCATTTTTAGCTAGTTCAGCTTTAAAGGAAGTATCTGTTTTCTGCATAATCTGAACAGGTATTTTACGACCTGAAATATCTGAAATCAAGACCTCTTTTATTGTTTTACCGGAACTGGCTATAGTAAATCCACCGTGTGAAGGAACAGGATAAAGATCCGTACTGTTATTTTCTTTTGATCGGTTTATTGACCGAATCGGAGAAAACTGGAATGCACCGTCAAAATCGACTTGTTTAAATCGGTAATAACAAATACCCCTTTCGATTATTCGGTCTTCGAAGTAGTAAATGTGTTCAACATTTGAAGTACCATTACCATCAACAAAACCAATAGTTTCCCATAATTCACCATCCAAAGAGCGTTGAACAATAAAATAGTCATTATTCAACTCTGTCTTGGTTCGCCAGGACAACAAGTTGTGGTTTTCGAGTTTTGAAACTTCAAAATTAACCAGTTCAACAGGCAGTGGTACAATTGAGCAGTCCGTTGCTGCGGAGTTCGATGCGGCTTCACTAACGAAAATAGTTTGAACGACATCAGCGTAGTTGGTTACCAATAGTACATATACTTCTCCTACAGAAACTCCACTGACAAATGCCTGTTCTGTTTCAGAGGACGAAAAGCTACAATCTACGGGAGAAGAATAGGAGCCACAATTCGCTTGTGCGTTAGCCAGGTCGGTGAATGGCCCCCAAATTGCATAGTCCACATCATCAGGTGCAGTAATGTCAATCACAAGATCTCCTGCCTGCGATATTTCCAGATAATACCAACTGGGGTTGGGTTGAGAATCCAGACAATCGTAATTATTTCCTAACTCAGCTTCGCTTCCGTCAGCAGCAGCTGTAAATGCAATAGGAGACCCTGAACAAATCGGGTTCATGGCTCCGCATGTTACATTCGTAGGAACAACAGGACATGTGATGGTGCTTATTGTAATATCAAATGGGGTACATTGCGGGGAAGGCCATGTGGATACTGTGAGGTAGTATGTTTGTCCGGCTGTGATACTGAGACCTGCCAGAGTAGGATTTCCGTTACTATTCGTCACAGAACTTAAACAGGTTGCTGTAGGACTTGACGGACATTCATCCGTAACAAATATACCTGTATAAATATCCGTATTTGTCAAACTGATGGATACACACTCCGTTGTTGTCGGTGTATATTCAATTACAAAATCATCTCCGTTCATATAACTGTCTTCACAAACATCCGAAGAAGTGAAATCATTCCCGGCACCACAAGTTGTAAGACCTGTTTGTGAGAAATTTGTTGTGGAAACTGTCAGGTTATTACAAATACTCACAGGAGCAGAATTATACACACAGATTGTACCATTCATAGTTTGATTACTACTATTTCTCTGAACACGAACCATGTATACCTGTCCCGGAGTCGTTGCGTAAGTAATTGTTTCGCTGGCTCCGTCCCCTCCGGAGTTTGAACAGGTTAACGCGCTCATTCCGGTAGAACATGATCCTGTGAAAAGGTGTAGAATTGCATCGTGTCCCGTGTTACTTGGTGTGAAAGTGATGGTTGTTGAACTGGAAGTTGCTGTAAACCATCCCCAGGCATCATCATTATTAGATCCACTACATCCAGAAGCCGAATTCCAGTATTTTGTGTTGTTAGAGGAATTGAATGTTACCGGAGAGCAGGAAGTTCCTACCGTTAATTCTCCTGCTCCTGAAGTGACACAGTCATTACTTTGTGAATAGATGGATGAAATAGAAAATAATATCGCATAAGCGATAAGCGTTGCTTTTTTCATTTTAGGTTAAAATTTTAAAGTCCAAATCTGTTAATATCATCTAAGGAGATCTCGTCACCGGAAAGGATCAGGCATTGAGAGCATTCCCGATAAAATTCAATCTTTTCGGAAGACATTTTACGTAACTCCGAGTTGCGAATGATTTTAACGTCAGGATGATTCTTTACCCAATCTTTGATAACTGCATCGGTAACATTGCTTTTTTCAGTGGTAATTCCGGAAATTCCTTTTTTTGCAGCGTACGTATTAATATCTGCAATAGTAATTTCATTCTGGAATATGATCAGAGGTCTGGTCTTGAAGAAAGCTGTTTGTTGATCATTAAATGAATCCCATCTTTCCTGAGAAATGGCTTCAACTTCGGGGTGAAGGTTTAACCAATTGGCAATTTCAGGCGATTGCGCGCTTGAAGGAAGTGATTTCAGCCAAATAAAGGCTAAAACCACCATGATTTTTGTTTTCATAATTAATTTACTACTACTGGTTTGGGGAGCAATTTACACTAATTAATAATATAGCAAAAATTTTTTAACAGGAAAATGGTTTTTTAGTGATAAAAAAGTGTATACAAAATAAGTACGATCAGAAAGGACTTTTAATTAATTCTGATTTTGGGTTTAAACTAAAGATGATTGAATCAATTTGTAATTCAAAGACACGATCCTCATGAGATGGTGTTTTCTGACTATCTTTGGTGCAAAATTATTTTAGAATAGCATGTCGACGTTTCAGGAACTTGGTGTATCAGATAGAGTCTGTAGAGGTTTATCAGAGTTGGGAATTCATACACCCACAGAGATTCAGGAAAAGTCTCTTCCTGTTTTGATTCATCAAAAAACTGATTTTGTGGGGCAGGCACAAACCGGAACAGGTAAAACGGTAGCTTTTGTTGTCCCGGTTCTGGAAAGAGTCGATCCGGCCAATAGACGTATTCAGGCGGTTATTTTATGCCCTACACGAGAGTTATGTAGACAAAATGCTAAGGCGGTCTTTAAATATTCGAAGTATTGTTCGAAAGTTTTTGTTGAATCGGTTTATGGAGGGGAAGATATTCAGGTACAGATACAGCGTCTGTCACGTCCTACACAAGTATTAGTCGCCACACCCGGAAGATTGGTAGAGTTGATGAATAAAGGTGTAGTAGATCTTTCCGGAATTCATCAGTTTATTTTGGATGAAGCAGATGAAATTTTGGCAATGGGATTTAAAAAGGAAATTGATAGAATCCTTACAAAAACAAATGATTTTCGTAAAATATGGCTTTTTTCTGCAACTATTCCACATGGTTTACAGGAAGTTATTTCTACGTATATGGAGAAAGGAACTCCTTCTGTGCGTGTAGGAAACAAAGCCGAAGTCATAAACCCGTTGATAGAGCATCAATATGTTCTTTGTGAAAAACACGAAAAACCCTATATGTTAACCACTTTTCTCAAGGCAATGGGGAATGCACGGGGTATTATTTTTGTCCGGACAAAGGGAGATGCGAAAACTGTCAACGAAATGTTATTGGCCAAGGGCTTCGAAGCGGATCAATTGCATGGTGATCTTACACAAAAGGAACGGGACAAAGTGATGAGAGGTTTTGTGGCGAAGAAATTCCGGCTACTTGTAGCAACAGATATGGCTGCCCGGGGACTTGATATTGATAATCTGGCTTTTGTTGCTCATTATAATTTGCCGGATCAGGCAGAATTTTATACCCATAGAAGTGGAAGGACAGCGCGCGCCGGAAAGCGGGGCATTTCAATTGCTTTTGTGACTCCTCAGGATATGAGAAAATTTAAGTTTTTACAAGAGAAACTGGTAATTGATTTTATTCAGGTTACCTGAGTTGATGATTTCCTGTTTTCTAATTTGCTAACAGAAAAATCAGTGCGTAAGCAAATAGACCAGTTCTTTCAGCAGTTCTCCCTGAGAGGTGTTTCCCGCACCCAAACCTTTGGATTTAAGATCATACTCCCGTAAGAAGCTAATGTTTTGCGCAATTTTTTTTGGGGGAAATAATTTCGAATAACGAATTTGCTCTTTAGCAACAAAGTTCGGCACCTTTAAATTCATGGCTACGTTATCGGGAGATTTATTAGCCAGGAAATGAATCATCATAAGACGCTGGAAAAAAGTAAAAAGGTTCGGAATAATCACTACAATATTAGCCGCTTTTGGGTTCTGTTCGAAATACTGAATGATTTTATTTGCCTTAAGAATGTTTAATTCTCCAATGGCATTAACCAGTTCGAATACATTATAGTCTTTACTGATTCCGATATTTTCCTCAATATGTACATCGTTTATCTTTGTTCCCTTTTCAAGTAGAATTGAGAGTTTATCGAGTTCGTTGATTATTTTACCGAGATTATTCCCCAGAAATTCAGCTAACAAACTGGCTGCTTTATCTGTTATTCCGTATCCTATTTCCTGCACATATTTGCTAATCCAGGAAGTGAGCTGATAATCCCGTACTTTTTCACTTAAAAATGTGACATTATCTTTCCCTAAAGCTTTGAACACCTTTTTGCGGGAATCAAACTTCTTATATTTATGACAGATAACCAGAAGAGTAGAGGGTTGTGGAGAAGTAAAATAGGACTCAAAAGCATCCCAATTTCTGATATCCTGTGCTTCACGAATAATAATAACCTGTCTGTCGGACATCATCGGGAATTGTTTGGCAAGACTCACAATCTGATACGGATCACAGTCTTTACCGTAAACAACTGACTGATTGAAATCACGTTCGCTTTCATCCAGTACTTCTTCCGCAATAACTTTACTGATAGCATCTATAAAATAAGGCTCCTCCCCATGCAGAAAATACACCGGTCGATACTTCTTATCTCTTATTTCTTTGATGACAGCTTTATAGTCCATAGAACCAAAATTCGTGTTACAAATATAACCAAAGAATGGAGGAATCGAGAGAGAGTAGTGGTGAAAAAGAAAAAGGTTGTGAATCGTTCACAACCTTTTCTATTATCTTCTAATGGTTATCATTATTTGGTTTCCTGATGAAGGTGAACGTCCATTTGAGGAAAAGGGATACTGAGTCCTTTTTCAGGGAATTCATTGTATACACGTTCGTTCATATCGAAGAATACATCCCAGTATTCTTCTGTTTTAGCCCAAACTCGTACTGTAATATTTACCGAACTGTCTCCTAATGATCCTAACCCTATGAAAGGTTCCGGATCTTTTAATATTCTTTTATCTTCATTTATATATTGTAACAACGTATCGCGGGCAATTTTAAAATTGTCTCCATACGCAATACCGAAGCTGAAATCAACACGTCGTATATTTTCCATCGTGAAGTTGGTAATATTTCCATTGGCGATAGGTCCGTTGGGTAGAATAATACGTTTGTTATCCGTTGTATTCATTATCGTATGGAAAATCTGGATTTCTTTGACAGTTCCTGTTTCTCCCTGCATTTGAACAAAATCACCTACTCGATAAGGTTTGAAAAGTAGTATGATGACTCCTCCGGCAAAATTTGAAAGAGTTCCCGAAAATGCCATACCAATAGCAAGTCCCGCTGCTCCTAAAAGAGCAACAAAGGAAGTCATTTCAATTCCTAACTGGTATAATGCAGTAATAATCACTAACACTTTTAATGCACCAGTAATAAGACTTTTTAAGAAAGAGCGCAGGGACGGCTCAAGATTTCTGCGTTCGAACACACGGGAAATCCCTTTTTTAACCTGATTAGCGATCCAGAAACCGATAACAAAAATCAGAATCGCTGTTCCCAAACGAATTCCGAAATCGATGATATAGTCTTTTGCTTCTAACCAGAATCCCGGTGACATAAGTTCTACCGGATTTTCGAGAGCTTTAAGGACTTTCGGAATACTATCGGCAGGAACAGCTTTTTCAGCCGTATCATTCATGGCCTGAACAGTATCAGCTACCTGACTGATAGAATTATGAATTGTGTCTTGTGTATTTGGCATAATCGTTATTTTTACGCAAAAATAGTTGCTTAAAGCTGCAATTCAAAATCAATTGGAATATGTTTTTTGTACTCTCTAAAATATTTCACTTTTTCGCATTTCCGGGATTTTGGATCTTACTATTTATTCTACTTTCCTATTTTTTCAGGAATCTGAAATGGAAAACAGGGTTATTCAGGACAGGGGTCATCCTTGCCATATTTTTTACCAATACATTTATTTTTAAAGAATTTGTTCGCGTTTGGGAAACAGAAGGTGTCAGGACAGAAGATTTGAGTTACCATGATGTTGCTATTGTGCTGGGAGGAATGGCAGAATACAACAATGATCTGGGAAGATTGAGTCTGAGAAGAGGTGGAGATCGAATTTGGCAGACTCTGTTACTTTATCATCAGGGAAAGGTAGGTAAGATACTTCTTGCAGGAGATGAGGGGTATGTAATAGACAGAGGGCTGAATGAAGCTCTTCGATTTAGAGAAGAACTCATTCAACTAAAAGTGAAACCGGAAGATATATTGATCGACTCTCTCTCTAAGAATACGTACGAAAATGCAGTAAACTCAGTACGGGTTTTAGAGAGTAATGGATTGAAAAAAAGTAAAATAGTACTGGTAACGAGTGCTGTACATATGAAGCGAGCTCTGGCTTGTTTCAGATTGCAGGGAGTAGAGGCAACACCCTATTCGACGGATCATTATACCGGCCCATCAAGAAGTTATCATTGGGATGAATATGTTATCCCGTCATTTTCGACACTGTTGGATTGGTATGCACTTACGCATGAATGGTTTGGATATATCGCATATTCTATGGCAGGGTATTTGTAACACTTATTTTGGTTAAAAAAGCAAGGTTACACCTGTTTAATCTGTTTTCATCAGGTATTTATGGCTGCTCGTCTAATAATATATAGAATAGAACAAGAATTAAAAGGAAGCCGCGTTTTAAATAAGTAACTTTACAATACTCTGCCAGTTGCAGAGTTTTAATGTGTAGTATGGAGTATTTGAAATTGACAAAAAGAGATGAGTTTTCGAAAGAATTAACTAAAAGAGTTAACGCTTATCTTAAAGAAAATGAAAAAGACAAGACAGGAAGCTGGAAAATATCGTTGAAAGTGCCAGTTCTTCTTGCAATATATTTTGTGCCTTATATACTGGTTCTTACAGGTGTTATACAGAGTTTTGTTCCGGTTATTCTGGCAACAGCAGTTATGGGAGTTGGAATGGCTGTTATCGGTCTTTCAGTTATGCATGATGCCGTACACGGGTCATTTGCAAAAAGAGGATGGATCAATAAACTAATGGGGTACTCTATGGAGCTTCTGGGAGGAAGTAGTCTTACCTGGAAAATTCAGCACAACGTACTTCACCATAGTTTCACCAATGTACACGGGATGGATGAGGATATTGATGCTCCGGGATTTCTTCGTTTTTCACCCAATGCTCCCAAGAAGAAAATACATAGGTTTCAAGTGTTTTATGCCTGGTTCTTTTATGGGTTAATGACTTTACTATGGGTATCAGCAAAGAATTTTAAAGAGCTGATCAAGTATAATAAAATGAACTTGCTACAAGCCCAGAAAACAAATTTACAGAAGGAAATGACGCGTCTGGTTATTTTTAAGGTGGTGTATCTTTTTTACATTATTGTTGTTCCGATTGTATTTACAGATGTTGTTTGGTGGCATTGGATGATCGGTTTTCTAATTCTTCATTTTGTTGCAGGTTCAATTCTTGCTTTTGTTTTCCAGAGTGCTCATGTTGTTCCTGAAGCCGAGTTTATTACGGTTGAATCTCATGAGACGAGTAATCCGGAAAGTAGTTGGGCGGTTCACCAATTGTCTACTACAGCGAATTTTGAAAATTGGAATAAGGTGCTTACCTGGTTTGTAGGAGGCTTGAATCATCAGATAGAACACCATTTGTTTCCTGATATTTCGCACATTCACTATTCGAAGATTTCAGTTATTGTTAAGGAAACAGCTGAAGAGTACGGATACAGGTACAATTACCACAGAACTTTTGCAGGAGCTATTTTTGCACACTTAAAACTGCTTAATAGATTGGGAAGAGCTTAGTAGCTTAGTCTCTCATTATCCCTCCGAATTCAATGACGCATGTCCATTCGCTTTTTTTATGAGGTTGAATGGATATGCCGGTATACTGAAAGTCGTTACTTAGAAGGTTTTTGCGGTGTCCGTAATCGGGAATACCTTTATCAATTAATAATTGCATTATAATATCCAATGCAGAATTGTATCCGTATGAACAATTCTCCCCGGTAAAGTCATATTTTATCTTGTTGTTCTTAAACCGGGAAGTAAATGATCGATGACCAGTAAAACCTTTTTTTCCCATTTCAATAGCATACTCTTTAGCCATCTTATTTAGATCGTCTGTCATTCGGAGAGGTGATAGAGGAGGCATTTTGAGAAGTGTCCGGATAAGTGATTTACTTTCTTTTAGGTTGGTCATTCCTTTTTCATCTAAATAGGGAAGAGCTATTTTTTGTGAAAATTCATCGGGACTTGTTCGACAGTAATTGATCAATTTAAGTAATTCTTGCTCCTGTTCCTGTTGTGTAAAGGAAACAAAAGGAAGCAAGGGAAAGAGTAGTAAAAAAATAGAGAATGTACATTTCATAAGCATATAACGTAATTCAATTAAAAAATTACGATTTAAGATGCTTAATTTTAAATCGATAGATGGTTTCAGGAGAAGACTCAAATGATAATTCTCCTTCAAGTTGATCCGTGAGCGAGTCAATTAATTCCAAACCAAATGTAGAATCACTTCCGGGCTGTTTCCACTTCCCGTTATCCGAGTAGGTAAATTCAAAATAACCTTTGTCGGAATTTCTTAATTCTAAAGTAATCAGAAAAGGAGGTGTTGAAGATGCAAAGGCATGTTTGAGTGAATTTGAGAATAATTCGTTAAAAATCAAAGCCAGAGGAACGATCGATTTTAATCCGATTTTCTCAACTTCAAAAAGGTAGTTAAGCTGAACCTGAAAGTCTATTTGATAAGATTTAATGAGATCCTGGGATAGCTCTCTGAAATACTCTTCGAGATTGACTTTGGAAAGGCCTTCACTCTTATAAATTTTTTCATGAATCAACGCCATAGTCAGTACCCGGTTGATGCTGTCCCGAAACTTCGAAATGGATTCTTCGTGTTTTAATTCTCTCATCTGAAGCCTGAGTAAACTCGTAATAACCTGAAGGTTATTTTTTACTCTGTGATGAATTTCTTTAAGAAGTACTGTTTTCTCTATATCACGATCAATAATTTCCTGGTTTTGACGAATTAATTCTTCATTTCGCCTTTTCAGGAGTTCATCCGACTTTTTGCTACTGTTGAGAATTGTATTAATGATATACCCCAGTAAAAAAAGGGCGAAAATAGTCTCGTAATAGACCGAAGAATAGGTTGCACTGGACAAGGTAGGTAATATATCCATTATCCGGGGAAGAATTGCATGGAGATAATAGATAAATCCGATTGCTGAAAGCAGAAGGAAAACAACACCCCAACGTATACCAAGTGTGTAAATCACAAAAATATTAAGTAGGATAATCCAAAATGGTGTTCCGATATGAGCGGTTGCATCATTGAAATATAAGTTCCCTATTAAAAGTAAGTACAATGCGGAGAAATAAACCAAAGCAGGTTTTTTTACTGATTTACACCAACGTAGCGAATAGAGTGCAAACAGAGAGAGTCCTGCGTGACCTAGAGAGGGAAGTATAACGGGGAGGGTTCCTATGATCAAAGAGATAAAAACCGATAATACTGACATAAAAGAAACAGTCAGTAGAAGGTTATAGAATAATATAATTCGGGATTCTTCGTGAAGACTTTCTGTTTTTGACAATATACTGCCCAGAAAATAGTTCTTGATCTTGTCCGACATGAAGCGAAATTATAATTTCTTCATTAATAGTTGGTATAAATCAATCATAGATTGTATGTCGGATAAAGCTACTTTTTCGTCAGGGGAGTGTACATTGTCCTCCGGGGCACCAATGAAGCACCAGTCGAAAGGAAGATCGGTCTTTTGAAGCATTGTTCCGTCACTCCCTCCGGCAGATTCTACCTCCAATTGGAAAGGAACGGACGAAGCTTTTGCGATATCAATAATTCTGTTGAGATACTTTCTTCTGGGAATTCCACTGTCACGCATACTTATTGCAACGCCTTTTTCATGATGAACACCATCAGTCACCCAGGTAATATCGGAAATGAGCGCTTGTCTTACATTATAGTTTTCGTAAATGTATTTCCCCAGGAAACCTACTGACCCACCACCATGTTCTTCATAAGTGGAAAACACGATGATCCCGTTTTCAAGTCCTTTTGCTACCTGCAGAGCAACCCATACGCCCAAACGGTTATCCATATAAGGACTTTGGACATACGCATCCGTAAGTCTGAAATCAGGTTTAAAAGAAAGGGGAGTTCCCCGGTCTATTTCACGGTCGTAAACATAATTTATATGTGAACTTCCGTCTTCTTCTTCGATTACGAGTAGTTCTGTTTCTATTTCACCCTGACTGTCGTTTCCGACAAGTTGGATACCATCTGTTATTCTGGGACCACCGATTTTAATCAGGTTTTTATCATACCCGGTCATAAAACCAATGGTGTCAATATGGGCAAAAATGGCTGTCTTAGGTTTTCCGAATACAAGTATAATAGCATCCTGAAATTCCTCTCCCTGGATAATTTCCGGTTGCTGTTTCCAGTTGGATTGATGAGTAGTAATATAATTAATCAGAAATTCTTTTATAGAACTTTCATCTCCAGAGGTTCCCCGAACGGCAACCAGTTTTTCTAATAATTCAAAATCCATCATTATGTTAATCCCTTATCTGTTATTGTTACGGTTCGTAATAGTTCAAATCTTTCCGAGAAAGTTTCTTTGTCTGAAGGTGAAACAGAGACCGTCAGGGTACAATCTAACTCGAAATCCTGACGCATGACATTAGCTCCCGACTGTTTGACAATATTCATTACTGCAGGCATATCTTCATACGTGAAATGCAATTCAAGAATCTGTTGAATAGAACGTGTTTCAATGGTTGCGTTTTCAAGTGCTTCTTTAGCAGAAGTACGGTAAGCGTGGATCAGCCCCCCGACTCCTAATTTCGTTCCGCCAAAATACCGTACAACTCCAATGAGAACATTGGTAACTTCAAAAGAAGACAGCTGACCCAGAATTGGTTGACCGGCAGAATTAGATGGTTCTCCGTCATCATTTGCCCGGTATTGCTCTCCTTTGAAGCCCAGTTTGTACGCATAACAAACGTGATTTGCCTGTGAATGACTTTTTCTCCAGACTTCCAGTTGTTCTTTGATTTGTTCTTCTGTCGTACAGGGTACTGCAAAAGCCAGAAATTTAGACCCTTTTTCCTTGTAAATAGCCTCAGAAGGAGCTTGTATTGTCTTGTATGTATGTTTCGAATCCAAAAAAATAAATATGTATCTTTGTGTAATGACAAAGTTAGGATTATTTGCTGTTTTATTACTTGCCGGAAGTGTTTTCCTTTCCTGTGAAAAAGAAGAAGAGAAAATGACCGGGAACTGTTCGGACGGTTTTATGAATAATGGAGAAACGAGTGCTGATTGCGGAGGTCCTTGTGCTCCCTGTGAACAACCGTTAGCGAATCAATTGGTTGCTACCTTCCATGGTCGGGAAATTTCTTTCCTTCATCCTTATGTTGTCATGAATGGTGAAGAAGCGATTATCTCCGGTGTAAATGATTCAATAGAATTTTCAATTCACTTTGAAATGACTTCTGATACGATTTGGCCGCTGATTGACGGCACACATACAAAGCTTGAGTATAATGGGGACCTTTACAGTAATTACTTATCTCAGGAGTCACATGTAATTGTAACGGATCTTAAAGAAACAGAAAACTATTTTTCTGGGTTATTCCGGGTTAGATATGTACAAGGTGCGGATACTATCCTAATGAAAAACGGATCTTTTTTGCAGCTAAAGTATAATTAACAGTAGCTGAACCTAACCTCGTTTTTTCTTATCAATCCGTATAAAAACGAGAACACAAATCAGAATTAATACCAATCCTCCGATAAGAATGAATTCATCCCAAAGTCCTTTTACCACCGGATCTTCTAGTTTATCCGGATCAATTTTTAAGGGCGGATAGTCAGCATGAAGAGTAGAGTCTTGTTGTGCTTTTCTTTTCTCCATGATCTTTTTGTAATTAAAAATTCCTTTTCTCTGCTTCGGAAAAATTTCGCGAATAGAGGGGAAGATGTAATTACGCTTATTCATTTCATTTTTGATGGCTCGCAGGTCAACAGCAACGTCATTGTTGTATTTGTCGTAATATCTGGCAATAGAATAAGCAATATATGCATCTGAAAGACTCACCTGTTTTTTGAGGAATTTACCAAATTCATAAAAAGCAAGGGAAAGTGCACGATTAGAGGAACTTTCGTACTTTGTTTCATCCCGTAAAGCATCATCATATTCCCGAAGTAGCGGAACTAATATACTCAGATATTCCTGACTTCCTTTTTTATAAGATTTCCATCTGGGATCCAGCAATTCAGGGAAGAGAACAGAGTCTTTCAAAGACCAAACCCTGTCAACTTGTTTTCGGTTAACTTCAGCTATTCTGCTTCGGATCTCAATCTGTTTTTTCGTGTAAGGAAAATAAGCTTCTTCCAGTTTTAGCCATTCATGGTACTCCTTATACCTGTACTTGTACAAAAGCATGTGTTGAATAATATGAAACTGATCTTCTGTCAGGTTCTCAAGCGGGCTTTGTTGCTCAAATATCTTGTAAGCAAGATCATAATTACTTGAGCCGATTAACGTGTACATGTATTGCAACGAATCCTTTCTGTTCCAGTTTTTACCCGGTTTCTCTAATAGATAGGACATCATGTGCTCCAGTGAGTCTTTTTCAAAGCCTCTCGGATAAGGAAGAAGTTTAAAATACGGACGTGATTCCTTCTTTGGAAAACGGGCTTCTGATTGAGAATATACCGATATCCATAGAAAATTCAGTAATAGAAGGCATAACGAAAGTTTATTTTTCATCTTCATACCCTCCTTTCACTAATGCGTGGTAAAGAATATTCGTTCCCATTTTAAGGGCTCTTTCTCTGGTTTCGGGTGGGTTATTATGTACGGGCTCATCTTCCCATCCATCTCCCAGGTCTGTTTCGTACGTATAGAGTAGAATCATTCTTCCTTCGTGAAATAAAGCAAATGCCTGAGCAGGTTTACTATCATGTTCATGAATTTTAGGCAACCCGGAAGGAAATTCATACGGAGCGTGAAACAAGTCATGCGATGCCGGTAATTCTACCAGTTGTTTATCAGGAAATACTTTCTGAAGTTCAAGACGAATGAATTGATCCATTCCATAATTATCGTCGATATGTAAAAATCCACCTCCCAATAAATAGTTTCTAAGGTTTGAAACATCATTAGCTGAAAAGACAACATTTCCGTGTCCTGTCATGTGGACAAAAGGAAAAGAGAACAACTGAGGAGATCCTACTTCAACATAGGGTGTCTCTTCATCAATTCCTGCGGCCATTTTTTTGTTGGCGTAATCCACAAGATTAGGAAGACTGGTAGGGTTAGCATAGTAATCCCCGCCACCACTGTATTTTAATACACCAACCTGATAAGTCCCTTTTTGACCAAAGGCATTTCCGAACCAGGTGGTAAGCAATATTGTTAAAATCATCAATGATTTCATGCTGTTGCTGTTTTCGCTAAAGATACGACATAAACTCCTGCGGTCTCCGTGCGGAGCCTGTTTTTTCCCAACGTAACAGGTTGAAAGTTCTTTGTAAGAGCCAGTTCAATTTCTCCAGAAGAAAAATCTCCTTCAGGACCAATCAACATCAGAAAATTTTCAGGAATAGGATGTTGTCGGAGTTCTGTACGACTCATATTTTCTTCACAATGCGCAATAAATCCACCATTTTCAATTTGCTCTATAAACGTTTTAAAAGGAAGCAGATCATGTAAGATTGGTTTGTATAAGCGCTTACTTTGTTTGGTGGCACTGACAAGAATTTTTTCAAGTCGTTCCATTTTGACAATTTTTCTTTCGGAATTCTCACAGAGTATTAAACTCACTTCATCAACACCAATTTCAGTAGCTTTTTCAAGAAACCATTCCAGACGATCGATATTTTTTGTCGGGGCAATGGCTATATGTATCGTTTGTTTATCCGGCGTTTCGAACAGGTGTTGAAGTACTTTTACTTCGGCACGTTTTCCGGTCAGAAGAAGTTCACACGTAAATAAATCACCTTTTCCGTTAATTAACTCAATAGTATCTCCTTCTTTTAGTCGTAAAACCTTTGTAGCGTGTTTCGATTCTTCTTCGGGTAGAATAATTACTTTTTGGTCACTGGATATGTCCGGTACGAAAAAACGATGCATGTTTTGTGTTTGGGGTAAAAATAAGTAAATTGAGACACAACAGGGTTGTCGGGCTGTTAATTTTTGTTACCCTGTTTTAATAGCCAGACAATCAGAACTACATAGGCGATTGATAAGATTATTCCGAAAATGATGGATTCAGCCAGAAAGAATACGGCCAAAATTATCGGAATTAAAAGAATGGTGAGTAAGTGAAATAGACCCTGATTTCCTTTGTTCATATTTTAGAATATATAGTCCTTTTCAGGTGTGAGTAGTACATCTAGTTTTATATCATCTTTGCGAACATCTGCTATTGAAGAGATGGGAGGGAAGTAGTTGATACCTAATTTCAAACAATTTTCTTTACACAGAGCTAAAAAATTGTCATAAAATCCCATCCCGTAACCGATACGATTCCCTTGTAGATCACAAACCAAAAGAGGTATAACAACAACATCTATTTCGGAAGGTGAAATTTTGCCCTTTTCAGGAGGTTCGGGAATGTTCCATTCATTTATTTCAAATTCGGTAGTTGTATCCACTTTATAGAACTCCATGGTTCTGGTCGTAAATTCCGATCGGGATGCATACCAGCTGTACTCTGTATTGGTTAATAATGGTGTTAGATCCAATTCGGAATGACTGGATATGGGTAGAAAGATCGCTACATTACTTTTCGGGGGAATTTTTTCCAGTATCTTGCTCCGTAAAATAGCTCCCGCTTGTTCAATTTCCTGAATAGAAAGATTGGTACGTAGGGCTTTGTAGTATTTTCGCAATTCCTTCTTTGTCATAACCATCCGAGTATTAGACAAACTGAAAAGATTAGAATGGTGTAGGAAACCATACGATTTAACCAATTCAACGTTATTTTTTTCAATAGTCTTCTCCCAAGAAGAGCCCCGGCAATAGCAGCCAGAATAGCTAGTATGATAATCAGGCTGTGTTCGGAAATAATTGAACTTTCAATTCTGGATAGATATACAGGAATTCTCCCTGCGTCTGTTATCAGAGCGATAAAAATACCCGTTGCAATAAACGTTTCTTTAGTAAAACCGTATTTCTGTAGAAAAGCGGATCTCAGGGCTCCCTGATGTCCTGTCAGACCGGCCATAATCCCTGTAATTAACCCTCCTGTAACAGGTCCCGGAGGATTTTTCTTCAATAATTTACTATCAAATAATTCAAGTAGTGTAAAGAAAAGTAATGTTACTCCTAAAATAAGACTCATCCATCTTATTTCGATATGTAAAAACGGAGTCGAAAACACGGTCGAATTGCTGATTTGTTGAAGAAGAAAAGCTCCCGATATACTTCCCAAAAAAGCGGTCAGTGCAAAACTCCAACCGACATGCCAGTCGATCACTTTGCGCATTAGTCCGAATTTGAAAAGATTATTTGTTATATGTACAATAGCAGTTGCACCGATAGCAAGAGGAATATCTTTGAAAAGAATAATAAAGACCGGAGTCAATATGGTTCCCAGTCCAAATCCGGAAAAAAAGGTTAATAAGCTGGCGGAAAAAGAGATCAATATGATCGTAATCCATTCCATATTACATCCCTGGAATTATTCCTCGGGCACTGTTAGCCATTTCGGTTTCATTAATTTTATCGGCTTGTTCAAGAGCTCTGTTGAAAGCAATTGTCAGTAAATCCTCAAGCTCTTCTGTATCAACGGGATTTTCAGATGAAATACGTACATTTTTAATACGTCTGTTTCCTGTCATTTCAATTGTGATATATTCTGCTTTTCCTTCAACAGAAATAGCGTCCAATTTCTTTTTTGAAACCTCAACTGCGTTTTGCATTTCCTGCAGCTTTTCCATCATATTACCAAACATACTTTTGTGCTTTTTCAACAAAATTACAATAAATACCGGATTAATTTCAGACCGATCATCCGGACGAAAGTAGAAGTGTTTTATCGAAAAGCGTTATTTTTGTAAAAAATAAAAAATCAGATGAAGTCAGTAAACGTAGCCGAGTTAAAGGCAATGCAGGAAAATAAAGAAGATTTCCAATTAATCGATGTTCGTGAACAGTACGAATATGATGAAGTCAATATGGGAGCTCATCACATTCCTATGGGTGAAATTATGGAACGCCAGGAAGAAATAGCGAAGGACAAAAAAGTAGTTATTCACTGTCGTTCAGGGGCAAGAAGTGCGAATGTTATTGGTTTTTTGGAATCTCAGGGCTTTGATAACCTGTACAATCTGGACGGTGGAATTATGGCCTGGGTAGACCAGCAATAGTTTCTATCTCGCACGCGAAAAAAGCTGAAATGAAAATCAAAAGTATTAATACGGTTTTGTTTATTGGGATACTCTCCTTATTAAGTATCCTCTTTATTCAGGTATTCTGGATTCGTAAAACGATCATAATTCAGGAGAATAAAAAGGAATTGCAGCAGCGGGATGATAGTCTCAGTAATCGTCAGTTTAATGAGCGTGTACATATAGCTTTGACCAATGTCGTTTCCGAAATCTCTTCTTTATACAAAGATTCTTCTGATCTGTATGGAGCAGTAAAGCAGGAAATGAGTAACTATTTTACAGTTTCAATTAATGATACGGTACACCCTTACTTTTTGGAGCAACTGCTAAAAAGAGAGTTTTATGACAGAGGAATAAAAGAAGATTTCCAATACGGAATTTATGATTGTTTCAGCGATAGTATCGTTTACGCAAATACGATTGTCTTTTCGGAAGATAATTTTTTTAAGCCGGAAGATGATACATCCAATCATTATACTTCGCCGCAAATCAAATGGGATAAAGACGGGCATTATTTTTCTGTAGTATTTCCTCAGCGGGAAATGAGTAATATGGATGACTTACCTTCAGATGCATCCCCCTGGATCTCACTGTTTGCTATAATAGGTTTTGTTCTTTTATTTTTTGGATATGCACTATCTGTAATTATCAAACAGAAGAGGCTCTCGGAGGTAAAGACGGACTTTATCAATAATATGACTCATGAGTTGAAAACTCCGATTTCAACAATCGCACTCTCAAGTGAAACGCTACTTCGGGAAAATTTTGCCAATGATCCGGAACGACTAAAACGATATGCCGGTATCATATACAAGGAGAACAAACGATTGGAAAACCAGGTTGAACGGGTGTTGAATGTTGCCAAGTTGGATAAAGAAGAATTGAAGTTGAAATATTCACAATTTGATTTGCACGAACTTATCCGCGAGGCAAGTGAGGTTTTCGAAATCAACCAGTTGGAAAATGGAGGAGAAATCCAGTTGAATCTTAAAGCAGAAAAGTCTGTTATTACAGCCGATGAAGTACATATTGGAAATGTAATTCATAATCTGATTGATAATGCAATTAAGTATTGTGAAAGAAAACCTCAGATTACAATATCAACGCGTAATACGGGAAATTCAATATTGATTGAAGTTTCAGATAATGGGATAGGGATTCGTCGTGAAAATTTACGAATGATTTTTGATAAATTCTTCCGGGTACCAACAGGAAATTTACATGATGTAAAAGGTTTTGGATTAGGATTGTACTATGTGAAACTGATTGTTGACTCGCACAAGGGAAAGATAAGTGTCCGGTCGGTTTTTGGACAGGGTACTACTTTTTTGATTAACTTGCCGATGACCAAAACAAACTGATGTCTATGAAAGCGAATATTTTGTTGGTTGAGGATGATATGAACCTTGGATTTGTTGTAGCCGATCAATTGCGTTCCAATGAATATAATGTCACATTGGCAACTGATGGTGCTGAAGGGTTTAAGCGCTTCAACGATGGCAATTATCACCTGTGTATTTTTGATGTGATGATGCCTAAAAAAGACGGGTTTTCTCTGGCTCAGGACATTCGGAAAATTGATAAGGATATTCCGATTTTGTTTTTGACGGCAAAATCAGATACACAGGATAAGGTGAAGGGGTTTGAATCAGGAGGTGATGATTACCTTACCAAACCTTTCAGTACTGAAGAATTAATGGTACGGGTTAAGGCCTTGCTCAAACGAGTTAATATCGTTCAGGAAGAGGAAAAAGCCAGTATCTATAAAATAGGTCAGTATACATTTGATTCTGAAAATTATGAATTGAAATCAACTGATTTTCAGAAAAAGTTAACGAAGAAAGAAGCGGAGATTTTGTCGATGCTTTGCAAGTATAAAAATCAGGTTTTACCGCGTGAGTTAGTGCTAAACGGTGTTTGGGGACAGGATGATTACTTTGTAGGGAGAAGTCTGGATGTTTTTATTACCAAATTGCGAAAATACCTTTCAGGAGATGACCGTGTAGCTATAACAAACGTGCATGGAATCGGTTTTAAATTTATATGTCCTGAAGAATAATGATCATTAAAGGTATTGTTTTCGTAGCACTGGGTTCTTTGTGTTACGGAATTTTGGCTACAATCGTAAAATTAGCATACAACGAGGGGTATACGACAGAAGAGGTCACATTTGCTCAGTATAGTATTGGTTGGATTGTTTTGGGGGGAATGGCTCTCAGGACATTTATTACGAAAAAAAAGAAAGAGCAGGAATATCATATACCTCGTAAATACTCTGTTCTATGGTTGGTACTTGCCGGAACATCCTTAGGTTTTACAGGTATATTTTACTATCGGGCGGTCCTTTACATTCCGGTTTCCCTTTGTATAGTGCTACTGATGCAGAGTGTATGGATGGGAGTGGTTCTTGAGGCTATTCTTGAACGGAAACGTCCCGAAACAAATAAAATCATTGCTGTTTTACTCGTCCTGACAGGGACTTTACTGGCAACTGAAGTATATAAGGATATAAACGGAATCAGTTGGCAGGGTGTCTTCTGGGGAATGTTGGGAGCGCTTTCGTATACAATTTCACTCTATACAAGTAACAGGATAGGCTTAGAACTCTCCAATAAGAAACGTAGCTTTTGGATGATGACCGGAGGGTATACGGTTGTGACTATTGCAGCATTACCTGTACTGATGAATGATTTTTCCTGGAGCGTATTTTATCCATGGGGAGTATTGCTTGCTGTATTCGGTACGGTTTTACCACCACTATTAATGAATAAGGGGATGCCTTTAACCGGTATGGGACTGGGGTCTATTATTGTTTCTCTTGAAATACCTGTTTCAGTTTCTATGGCTTTTCTGTTTCTGGGAGAACGTATAAATAGTGTACAATGGGGAGGGGTAGGGTTGATCATATTTTCTATTGTTTTGCTTAACGTGAACCGTTTACGGAAAAAATAATATTTTTAACCTTTTTTTCTAAAGAGAAACTACTATGGAAGAAGAACAGTTTTATTTTTTCGTTTGGATCTGGATAGGTGTTGCATTAGTTATTTTTCCGGCAGCATTATTCGTTACCGCACCTTATGGAAGGCACAGTAAACCTCTTGGAGCGATGATACAAAACCGTTGGGGATGGTTGCTGATGGAACTGCCATCACCTCTTTTGTTCTCCTACTTTTTTTTATCTGGTGATGCAGAGAAGAATGTCGTTCATTGGATCTTTTTCACACTATTTTTGGCACATTATATACATAGAACATTTATATGGCCTTTCAGAGTTCGGTCTGGGAAAAAGAAAATGCCAGTCATTATAATGACATCTGCCGTTTTCTTTAATTTGGTTAACGGACCTGTGAACGGATACTTTCTGGGGAATTTTGCGGTCTATGATCTGAATTGGTTACTTTCTCCCTGGTTTCTTTGTGGAATTATCGTTTTTTTAACAGGAATGTATATTAATATATCAAGTGATTATAAATTGATAAACCTTCGAAAACCGGGAGAAACAGGGTACAAAATTCCTCATGGAGGTTTTTTTAGGTGGGTATCTTCACCTAATATTATGGGAGAATTGATCGAATGGACAGGATGGGGAATAATGACCTTAAGTCTACCAACTTTATCATTTACGATATGGTCATGGGCGAACTTGTTACCACGTACATTGGATCATCATAAATGGTATAAAGAGAAATTCGGAGAGGAATACCCCAAAGAAAGAAAAGCAGTTATTCCCAGAATATTGTAAATAATAAACGGCTATCTATAAGTAGATAGCCGTTTATTTGGTTATAAATGATGATCTTTTATCAGAGGACTTTTAATTCATTAATAAGTCCACTCAATGCTACTTTCGCATCGGAGAAAAGAAGCTGACAGTTATCATATCCGAATAAGCGGTTTTCGACACCAGCGTATCCTTTACTCATACCTCTCTTGATTACTACAACCTCTCTTGAGTTATATGCTTTAATAATCGGCATTCCATAGATAGGACTGTTTTCATCCTGTTCAGCTGCAGGATTGACAACGTCATTAGCGCCTATGACTATGGTTACATCGTATTCGTTCATTTCATCATTGACAAGATCCATTTCTTTTAACTTATCATAATGAACATCTGCCTCTGCAAGTAATACATTCATGTGACCGGGCATTCTTCCTGCAACAGGGTGAATGATATAATGCACTTCTGTATCTTTTTCTTCAAGAATTGCCTGTAATTGACTACATAAGTGTTGAGCCTGCGCCACGGCTAATCCATATCCAGGAACAATAGCTACTTTCTGAGCAAACGCAAGTTTAGTAGCTGTTTCACCAATACTTGTTGTTTTGATTTCTATTTCTTCTTCGTCACCTGAAGAAACTCCCGAACCATTGAATTTACCACCGATAACAGCAAAAATTGAACGGTTCATTGCATTGCACATCAATAATGTAAGAAGAATTCCGGCAGCACCTACAAAAATACCTCCGGCAATCATAATCGTATTGTTATATAGAATACCTGCGAGTGCTGTTGCAATACCGGTTAGTGAGTTTAATAATGAAATTACCACGGGCATATCTGCTCCACCGATCGGTAACACGAAAAGTATTCCATAAATGAGGGCAAGTGCAGAAAGAATAAGAGTTACGGAGACTAACCCTAATGGTAATAGATTCGTAAAGTATAGGGTGGGAATTATAAGGAAACTCAATAAAAGGATTCTTGAAACGTACATAATCATAAGTGTACGCTTGTCTTTTTGCTTCCCAGCCAGTTTTCGGTAGGCTATAACACTTCCTGAAAAGGAAGCTGCACCAATAATTAAACCGGACCATAAAAGAATCAGACTGGCAGAGGAGGGGGGAGTTCCCAGTCGCGCTTCCATAATTCCAAGAAGCATAGCACATCCACCTCCCATTGCGTTGAAAAGAGATACCAGTTGAGGCATTGCCGTCATTTCAACCCGATCAGACATACGTTTTCCTACTATCGTTCCTGTGACAATCGCCAAAAGAATCAATAGTAGATTGGTACTTACAGAAAAACCAAAAAACTGACTGATTAAAGTGACAATAACTGCCAAAACCATTCCGGATCCTGCCAGGATATTACCATGTTTTGCCTTTGAGGGAGAAGAAAGAAACTTAAGTCCCAGAATAAAAGACAACATAGCAATCAGGTAACTAATATTTACTAGAGCTATCATGTTTATTTTTTCTTAAATGATGTTGCGTTTATTTCTTCTTTTTATTTCCGAACATGGAGAGCATCCTTCCGGTTACAAAAAAACCACCTGCAATATTGAGTGTCCCCAGAAAAACGGAAATTGTACCGATTGTAAGGCTCACATAATCCTGCGGGTCAATTTTTTGCATAATAATAATGGCGCCTACAAGAATAACTCCCGAAATTGCATTGGCTCCGGACATCAGAGGAGTATGCAGAATTGCCGGTACATTCGCTATGATTTCTATTCCCAGAAAAGTACATAAAATAAGGAAATAGATCATCTCTTGATTTTCATTAAAGAATTCAAGCATTTTTATTTGATTTTAGATGAATGACAATTATTCGAGAAAGCCTTTTACACGTTCATTAACCAGTTTCCCTTCTTTTACAACTAACGCTCCGTCTACAATCGGATCATTCTGAACCTCTCCTTCTTCAATTAACTTAAAGTGTTTGAGGAAATTAAAGAAATTTCCAGATAGCATTTGGCTGGATGTAGCTGGAATTTCCCGTGCAAGAAAAGAGCTTCCGACAATTTTTACGCCTTTGTGATTGATAATTTTCTCATCCTGAGATAACTCACAGTTTCCTCCTTGCTCCGAAGCCAGATCGACAATAACTGATCCGAACTTCATCTTTTCAACACTTTCGGTACGAACGAGTAGGGGAGCTTTTTTTCCCGGAATATTGGCTGTAGCGATTACAACAGAAGCCTCAGAAACATGTTTATGAATTAACTCACGCTGTTTCTGCAAATAGTCTTCAGACTGTTCTACGGCATAACCTCCCGCATCCTTATTTTCAGTAGCTCCTTCTACTTCAATAAATTTAGCTCCAAGACTTCGGACTTCTTCCCCCGCAGCTTTACGAACATCAAATGCTTCTACTACAGCACCTAGTCTTTTAGCTGTTGCAATAGCTTGAAGACCAGCTACTCCGGCTCCTAAAACTAATACTTTGGCAGGGCGAATAGTCCCCGCGGCAGTTGTAAACATGGGCATTACCGTATTACTCACTTCAGCAGCCTTAATTACAGCCTTGTAGCCGGAAAGAGAAGCCATGGAAGATAGTACATCCATCGATTGCGCTTTCGTGGTACGCGGCAACAGGTCAAGACTGAATAGATTAATCTCCGGTTTCATATAATCCATCAGATGGTTATAATGAAACAAGGGGTTTACAATACCAATAAATGTTTTTGAAGCATCCAAGTGGGGGAGTCTGAAATGGTTTATAAACAAGAGTATATCCGCCTTATTTATCACCTCATTCCTCTCATGCACTGTGGCACCTGCATTGATATACTCTTCGTCAGAGAATCCGGATTGACTTCCGGCACTTTGTTCAGTATATACGGTAAAACCCAAATCCTTGATGATTTTACCAACAGTCATGGGACCCACGCAAACACGTGGGTCTCCATTCTGTTCTTTCAGAATTCCTATAGATTGCATTTCCTTACATTAAGGGAAAACTCCTCTTTGTTTGTATGCTAATTCGATTCGTTTAATTGCCTGGATATATGCTGCTGTTCTCCAGTCAGTATTGTGTTCTTCAGCAACTTTAACAACACTTGCAAATGAAATTTCAAGCTTTTGTTGAAGCCTTCCGATCACATCTTCCAATGTCCAGATTTCTCCGTTTCGGTTTTGTAACCACTCATAGTACGATCCGATCACACCTCCTGAGTTACACAAGATATCAGGGATAAGATCAATTCCTTTCTCATTAAGAATTACATCTGCTTCCGGAGTTGTTGGTCCGTTTGCTCCTTCTGCTATCAATTGAGCTTTGATGCGAGGCGCATTTTCTTCTGTGATCTGGTTTCCTAGTGCCGCAGGGATAATAATATCACAGTCAAAGGCGAAGAAATCAGAACCGTCTACTTCAGGTGCATGAGGGAAGTCTTTAACCCCACCATTATTTCCTGCAGTATACGCAATCAATGCTTCAGGATCAATACCTTTTTCATTATAAATGGTTCCTGTGGCATCCTGAACACCGACAAGAATAGCTCCACTTTCTTTCATGAAAACAGAAGCCCATTGCCCAACATTACCAAATCCCTGAACAATATATTTTTTCCCTTCAAGAGATATGTTACGCAATTTTGCCCATTCACGGATAGTTACAACAACACCAAATCCTGTAGAACGGTCACGACCTTCAAGCCCTCCTGATCCAACAGGTTTTCCGGTTACAACATGCATATACTTGGAACGCTCAGAAGGTGCTTTTGTAGACATATAAGTATCTGCAATCCAAGCCATCATTTGTGCGTTGGTATTCACATCAGGTGCAGGAATGTCGTATTCCGGTCCGATATTATCTCCAAGAGCATACGTAAATCGTCTT
The DNA here is from genome assembly GCF_984588085.1 of Wandonia sp. Lineage (NCBI taxonomy): Bacteria > Pseudomonadati > Bacteroidota > Flavobacteriia > Flavobacteriales > Crocinitomicaceae > Wandonia > Wandonia sp. The sequence continues at coordinate 112,856 of NZ_CFIGVI010000003.1, read as the reverse complement.
GTAATTCTTTCCAGCTCGGCTTGAGAGTACTGCTTCGGATTTAATTGAACACCTCCTTTACCTCCTCCATAAGGAAGTCCCGCAAGTGACGTTTTCCATGTCATCCAGGTAGCAAGTGCTTTAGCAGCATTAATATCTACCTCAGGGTGATAACGCAGACCACCTTTATAGGGACCCAACGCATTATTGTGCTGAACGCGGTAACCGGTAAATATTTCTACACTACCATCATCCATTTTTACCGGAAAGTGAACGATGATCTCTGTATTCGTAGTAGATAATATTCTACGAATATTGTTGTCTAATCCCATGATATCCGCAGCTCTGTCGAACTGTTTCTGGACGCTTTCATACATCCCGGGTTTCTTTTTTTCTTCAGTTATCATATCTGGTTTATTGATAATGTTCAAATAAACTAATTTTACGGTAAACCAACAACAGGTTGATTAATTATCCGTGCAATTTCACAAAAAAATAAGTTTTTGAGAGCAAACCAACTGTTTTATCTTTATTTGGATCAATAAAGGGAAGTAAAACTACAAGCGAAATAACCCGGAGTCAGTACAATTCCATTTATAAATCGTAAAAAACAGAACTCAAAGAACAGTTAATCTAAAGTTAACAAATTATTACTTCCAAAAACAAGGCAAAACTACAATATCTGATGAATGAACAAACAAAAAAATGAAGAACTTAATGTTAATTTTTTCATACTTTATTGTTCAAATCTTTAGAAATATAACAAGAATAAGCTGTTTGGATAGTTAAGTATTTGTTTTATACCTAGTTACTTGTGTTTTATGAGCAAAAAAGAAAAGGCGGTAGATTTACCGCCTTTTGATATTCAAACAGTTTGTGAAAAATTACTTCTTATAAAACGGAGGTTTAACAATCTTTGCTTTTACCAGCTTTCCGCGAACAACAATATAGATTTCTGTTCCTTCTGTGCTTTTATCAATTGTTACATAACCTAGTCCGATCGCTTTCTTTAAAGAAGGAGCCATTGTTCCCGAAGTTACTTTTCCTATTACAGTTCCGGTTTCATCTGCAATTTCATAATCATGACGTGGAATTCCTTTGTCAACCATTTCAAAACCGACTAGTTTTCGGCTTACTCCTTCTTCTTTTTGCTTTTTGAGGTTTTCAGAATTCACAAAGTCCTTATTGAATTTAGTTATCCATCCCAATCCAGCTTCCAATGGTGAAGTGGTGTCATCAATATCATTTCCATATAGACAGAATCCCATTTCAAGACGCAGTGTATCTCTGGCAGCCAGACCGATAGGTTTAATACCAAATTCCTTCCCTGCTTCAAATACTTTGTCCCAGATTTGTTTTACTTCACTGTTTTTACAGTAAATCTCAAAACCTCCAGACCCTGTGTAACCGGTTGCTGAGATAATAACATGTTCTATTCCAGCAAAATCAGCCACTTCAAAATGGTAGTATTTAATAGCAGATAAGTTAACAGAAGTAAGACTTTGCATTGCTTCCACTGCTTTTGGTCCCTGAATGGCAAGTAGAGAGTAGTCATCCGAAAGATTCCGCATTTCAACTCCATCATTGTTGTGAGAAGAAATCCAGTTCCAATCTTTTTCAATGTTTGATGCATTTACTACCAGTAAATATTGTTCGTCTTTTATCTTGTATATAATAAGGTCATCTACGATTCCTCCTTTATCATTAGGCAGGCAGGAATATTGAGCTTTACCTATCGTAAGTGTTGAGGCATCATTACTACAAACTTTCTGTAGTAAATCTAAAGCTTTTGGTCCTGAAAGTAAGAACTCTCCCATGTGGGAAACATCAAACACTCCGACTCCGTTTCGAACGGTTTCATGTTCTACATTTACTCCTTCGTATTGAACCGGCATATTGAAACCTGCAAAAGGAACCATTTTCGCTCCCAATTCAGTATGTACGCTCGTTAGTGCAGTATTTTTCATAATGATTTCGTTTGGGCACAAATGTACATATTTTGCACTACGAAAGTAGATTTCTTTTATCGATTTGGGTAAGGTAGGTTTTCTGAAAACAGGAATTCTTTTTCTAAATATAGTTAAAAGATGAATGTTATTGATCCAATTCGCCTATTTTTGCGATACGTACACAAAATTCAATTGCAGCTACACGAATGAAGTTTTTACCAGAATCCAATGTGCCAAGGTGGGTAGTTTTACTCATGGATTTTTTTATTTCCCTGTTTGCACTTTTTATTGCCTATTTAGTTCGGTTTGATATTGAAATTTCAGGTGATGTGTTTAGGAAAGAAATGAGCAGTTTAATGTACGCTCTTCCTGTATATCTGGTTGTAAAGTTGACGGTTTTTATGTTGTTCCGTACACATATGGGATTGGTTCGGCATACATCCACACAAGACCTTAAACGTGTCTTTTTTGCAGTAACAACCTCTACAGTAATCTTTTTTATCTTATCTCCGATACGATTTCATTTCTTTGACGAACGAAATTTCCTGCCGATATCAATTATTATTGTTGAGTATCTGGCTTCTTTCAGTTTAATGGTTTTTTCCCGGTTTTCAATTAAATTACTATACCTTGAGTCAGCTAAAAGAAAGGTGAAAAATGCTGAGAATGTTATTATCTATGGAGCGGGGGTGTCAGGGTTGATCACAAAACGTACAATAGAAAAAGATGCCCGGCTTACTTATAATATTGTTGCTTTTGCAGATGATAATAAAAAACTGAAAAACACAAGGCTGGAAGGGATCACTATTCACCCTACAGATGAACTTCAAGAGCTAATAAAAGATCATGATGTTCAAAAACTTATCATTGCCATTCAAAAACCGATTAAAATAAATAAAAACAAAGTAGTAGACGTTTGTTTGGAGGCTGGGGTAGAAGTGATGAATGTTCCTTCTGCTAAAAGTTGGATTAATGGCGAATTCTCTGTCAAAAATATTCGTAAAGTTAAAATTGAGGATCTTCTCGGAAGAGAGGAAATTCATTTGGATAGCTGTAGGGTGTCAAAAGAACTGAATGGAAAAACCATTCTTGTTACAGGAGCTGCCGGGTCTATCGGAAGTGGTTTGGTTCGGGAGATTGTGCAATTCAACCCTAAAAAGATCTGTTTACTGGATCAGGCTGAATCAGGATTATATGATTTGCAAGTTGAACTTCAGAATCAGGGATTGGGTGATAATCTGGAAGTGGTAATTGGAGACGTAAGAAGTGTTCATCGTATGCGAAAAGTGTTCGAAACTTTTCATCCTCAGTATGTGTTTCACGCTGCTGCCTACAAACATGTGCCTCTGATGGAGGATAATCCTTCGGAAGCTATTTTAGCTAATGTGAAAGGGACAAAAATCCTGGTGGATCTGGCTATTGAATATGGTGTTGACAAGTTTGTTATGATCTCTACTGATAAAGCTGTAAACCCGACGAATGTTATGGGGGCATCGAAACGGATTGCAGAGATGTATGCGCAACTTGCGAACAAACAAAATGTGACTAAATTTATTACCACTCGATTTGGAAATGTTTTAGGGTCTAATGGTTCCGTGATCCCTTTGTTCAGAAGACAAATAGAGAAAGGAGGACCTATTACGGTTACGGATGAACGTATTACGCGTTATTTTATGACGATACCTGAGGCCTGCCAGCTGGTTCTTGAAGCCGGATCCATGGGAAATGGAGGAGAGGTTTTTGTATTTGATATGGGAGAATCCGTTCGCATTATTGATCTGGCCCGAAAAATGATAAAATTATCCGGACTGGAAGAAGGGAAGGATATCAGTATTAAAATAACGGGACTTCGTCCGGGGGAGAAACTATATGAAGAGCTTCTGGCAACAGAAGAGAACACTTTGCCTACACATAATAAGAAGATACTTATTGCCCGGGTTCGGGAAGTAAATGATGATATCCGGGAGAGTATAAACGGACTGATTGCTAAATTTGATAAGCAGGATAACGAAGAAATTGTTGCAGCTATGAAAGCTATTGTTCCGGAGTTTATCAGTAACAATTCGGTATATCAGAAACTCGATAAAAACTAAAACTTGATTTTTCTATAATTCTAAGTATATTGTTAGGGTATAATTAAACGCTTATGAGTAATATTTTGAGGATTCAGGCTCGTTTTAGTGATGTAGATATGATGGGGCATGTTAATAATGCCATTTATCTGAATTATTTCGAAACTGCCCGTATGCATTTTTTGAGTAATGAGCTTGGTACCAAGTGGGATTGGGAAAATAAAGGAATAGTTCTCCGAAAGAATGAGATAGAATATCTGGAGCCTGTTTTCCTTACTGATATGATTGATGTGGAAGTAAAACCGGAAACTATTGGTAATACCAGTTTTGTTTTGTCTTATGTGCTGCGTGTAGGGGATAAAATTAAGTGTAAAGGAGAATCTCTACTGGTTTGTTTTGATTATACAGCAAAAACGTCTGTTCAGGTATATCCTGAATTCCGAAAAGCTTTTGAACGATTTATTAAGTAGATTATGAAATACTCTTTGGTGTTACTTTCTTGTGTGTTTTTGGTGAATTTACATGTACAGGCTCAGTTTTCTTCTCAAACGGGGGAGCCTTGTTATGCAAAATCGGAAAAGAGAGCAAAACAAAGATTTGTAGAGTGGGAGTGCGGTAATCTTGTAGGGGTTGTTGACTGCAACAGTAAGTTGGAATATGACGAGAATCTTGATGTGTTTTTTAGCAGAGGTTCCGGTAGTCCGTATACCGGGGAATGTGAAACCTGTCATAATAATGGGCTAAGAGAACACCGAATCCGTTTTCTGAATGGAAAAGAAGATGGTGTAGATACAACTTACTATGAGTCCGGATGTATCCGCGTAATCAGAAGCCATGCTATTGGAAAAGAAGATGGGGCATGGACATATTATTATGACAGTACGGCGAGAAGAGCCTGGGTTATGAATTATATGGCGGGAGAAAAGAATGGTGAACATATTTATTTTGGTCCAGGAGGAGATACAACTTTGTGGGAGTTTTATCAGAATGGTTTATTGCACGGAAAAAAGACTTCGTTTTATGCGGGGTCTAAAGTGAAAGAAGAGGTACATTATAAAGAGGGGGTATTAGATGGTTCTTTTATCTCATATTTCCCCGATGGGAAAATTTCGAAGCGCCTGAATTTTAAAAATGGAAGTAAAGAAGGGAAACAAGAGTACTTCTACAATAACGGAGCGGTGTTACTTGTTGAGAATTATTCGAAAGATCTGAAAGATGGTGAATTCACTACTTTCTTTGTTAATGGTGATATTCAGAAACGGGAAAGTTATAAGAAGGGACGAAAAGAAGGAGCTTTTGTTGAGTATTATCCTAACGGAAAATTAATGTCTGAGTTTATTTATGAGAAGGGTGAGCTCATTGATTTCAGAAAGTATGATGAGTACGGACGACTGACCGAAGGAACACCTCAGGAAGGTGAAGGAGACGAAGATGATGCGCTTCCGGGGAAAAAGAATAAGAAAAGTAAGAAGAAAAAATAAAGGAAAACATCCTATTCTTCTCCATTGTTGACATCTGATCGACTGATATAATTGACTTCCGGACGATTGTCATAGCTTTCTCTGCTACATAATAAAGCTACCTGCCCTCTGTGATGTGCACTGTGCTGAAGGATATGATAGAGTATGTCATACATACTTTTTTCCATCCGCTCATTATCACTGTTAGTATATTCAATAATCCGGTCTTCTCCGTTTTCGGAAAGTAGATCAACTGTTTCCTGAAAATTTTGATAATTGAGACGTGAAAAATGACGTGGTTCAAATGTATCCCAATCTCCTGATTCTACAGGCATGCCTTTTATTCTTCTGATCCAGAGATGATGGACGTTAAGAATATGGCTAACAATGCGTACAATTTCTGGTTTAGGATCTTCAATAGCATTCGAAAGAAAATCTGTCCAGGCAGTATTCGCTTCAAAGTCAAAGCGAAACTTATCTTCTATCCAATCTGAGATCATATTAGAGTTCTTTCAATTGTGCAATGGTACGTACCGGATCCTCGGAATTGAAAACAAAACTTCCTGCAACAAGAGCATCTGCGCCTGCCATAACAAGTTCTTTACCTGTCGAAAGGTTAACACCTCCATCTACTTCTACGAGAGCTTTTGATCCTCGTTTATGAATCAGGTTTTTAACCTGCTCCACTTTATAAACAGCATTTTTAATGAATTTCTGTCCTCCGAAGCCCGGATTAACGGACATAACAAGAACCAGGTCCAGATCTTCGATAATATCATCCAGAAGTTCGATACTTGTGTGGGGGTTTAAAGCAACTCCTGCCTTCATCCCTTCTGATTTTATATGTTGAACGGTTCTGTGAAGATGTGTACAGGCCTCATAGTGAACCGTCAATATATCTGCTCCTGATCGTTTGAAGTCACTTACATACTGATCCGGATTCTGAATCATAAGATGTACATCCATTGGCTTTTTGGCGTGTTTTTTTATCGCCTCCAAAACCGGAAATCCAAAGGAAATATTCGGAACAAATACACCATCCATGACGTCAATGTGAAACCAATCGGCCTCACTTTGGTTAATCATTTCAACATCGCGTTGAATATTAGCAAAATCACAAGAAAGTACGGAAGGAGAAACAATTGGCATAACTAATGAGAATTTAAAATTGTTCTAGTAATTGAATTCGTTTTTTTATTGGAGGATGTGTAGAGAAAAGACCTCCTAAACCACCCAAGAATCCGGCAGAAGTATCTTCAGGAGCATTTTCAATAAACATCTGTTGAACATCTTCACTTTTTACGGAATCTACATGATGATTCCCTGAAATTTTTCGCAATGCAGAGGCCAAAGCCATTGGTTTTCGGGTCATTTGTGCCGCTCCTGCGTCAGCCAGGTATTCCCGTTTTCGACTCAACGCAAATTTGAATAATAAAGATAAAAGCCAGGCAACAAGAGAAACGACCAGAATAATTAAGAGAACAGCTCCGCCGTCTTTTCCGTCTTTTCTGCGAGAACCACCGGACATACCTCCATACAATACACTTCTGAAAGCCATCTGAACCACAAGAGAGAAAATACCGACGAAAATAATAGAAACAACAAGTAGCCGAACATCCCGGTTACGGATGTGCATTAACTCATGAGCAATTACTCCTTCCAGTTCTTCATCGTTTAATGTTTCAATAATTCCGCGGGTAAGTGTAACCGTATAGTTTTTTTCGCTTAAGCCACTTGCAAAAGCATTTAATGCATTACTTTCAATAATGTGCAGTCGTGGCATTTTCATCCCGACGGACATACACAGGTTCTCAGTCAGGTTATAAACCCTCATGTTTTCTTTTCTTTCAAGCGTGTGTGCTCCCGTTGCCAGGTCAATCATTTTTGAATGACCGAAGTAGGCAATAAGAAACCAAATCAGTACTCCGGCTAAAACAAAAGGAATTGTATCGACAAATAAGTCAAGAGCTGCCTGCGGATTAGGGTTTCCTTCTTCATCAAAGGAGATAAAGAAAAGTATAGCATATACAGCTGCAAATATGAGTAAAGGAAATGCAATTAACAAAAGAACAGATTTCCTGTTATTGGCTGTGATTTGAGACTGAAGACCTGTATACTTCATTGTTTGTGTGAGGATACCTGAATCAGAAAATTAAAATTTTATTTCGGGAGCTTTGTCCAGTTCTTCACGTTGTACAGCACCCAGATCAAACATAGGCTCTTCTTTGAAACCAAACATTCCGGCAAAGAGTACATTCGGAAATTTTTGAATGGAAATATTTAATTCTTTGGTCGAGGAATTAAAGAAACGACGTACTGCAGCCAGTTTATTCTCAATATCAGATAATTCATTCTGCAATTGAAGAAAGTTTTGATTAGCTTTTAAGTCCGGATAAGCTTCCAGTTGAATATTCAATCCGCTTAATGCTCCTGCTAATTCTTTTTCTGCAACGATTTTATCGTTAATGGAAGAAGCAGAAATTGCCCGTTGGCGTGCTCTGGTAACTGAATCAAGTGTTTCTCTTTCATGCTCCATATATCCTTTCACCGCTCCAACTAATTGTGGAACAAGATCATGTCGTTGTTTGAGTTGCACATCAATATCGGCAAAAGCATTTTCGCGATTGTTTTTCAATCGTACAAGCGTGTTATAGATTGCAACAATCCATACGACTAAAACGACAACTAGGATAATTCCAATTAATGCAGGTGACATAAACTATCTTTTACGGTTTCTAACAAATATAGTCAGAAATAATGGTATTCAGAAGAGGAATGATGGTTAATTAATTTGCGGGTTTTGTTGTCCGCATTTTGATCACCAGATGCTGATCTTTTTCAAAAGGAAAACTGATTTTCTCGAATCTGGGCTTGCCGAGACCCGGGTTATTCGAAAGACCGAAAGGTTCATTTGGAATCCCGGATGATTTCAGATCCAATTGTTTGTTGTTGTTGGTATCATAAAACACGGAAACAGCGTATTCTCCTTTTGGTAGCCCTTTGAAGATAACCGGTTTGTTAATTTCCGAAGCACTAATTCTTTTTTTGTGAGGTGTTTCCTTTTTATCAAAAGCCTCCTGAGAATTAAAAACAGCAATGAAGAAATATCCATCTTTCACATCAATGTCTTCGATGCTGACAGATAAATTCTGCGCTATTCCAGTACTTATAGCCAATGCAAAAACAAGTCCAGAGATCAATTTTTTCATACTATTCCGGTTTTGACTACAAATATCGTATAAAAATCGTGCCAGAAATTGTGAGTAGAAAAAAAGCGTACGAAATCAACTTTCCGTACGCTTTTATATTTAACGTATTTATTTATTGTTATACAGCTTCCTCTTCTTCGCGAATTGGTTTTCTGAAAACAATATGATTATCGAATACATCCATTACAACATTTTGAGACTTGTCAATGGTTCCTCCTAATATCTGTTTCGAAAGTTCATTCAGAACCTGACGCTGAATCACTCTTTTTACCGGACGTGCTCCGAAATGAGGGTCGTACCCGGCTTCAGCAATGTAATTAATGGCATCTTCTGTTGTTATCAAACGAATTTCATTTTGCAGAAGAAGTTTTCTCAAGCCTTCCAGTTGAATGTGAACAATCTTGATAATGTCTTCTTTTCGCAAAGGACGGAACATGATCGTTTCATCAATCCGGTTCAGAAACTCGGGACGTATGTTACGTTTCAATAATTCAAAAACCGTTTGTTTCGTTTGCTCTGCAACCCGGTCTTCTTCTCCTGGTTTCATGTCGTCGAATGCTTCCTGTATCAAGTCGGATCCCATGTTTGACGTCATGATAATGATTGTGTTTTTAAAGTTGACCACACGACCTTTATTGTCTGTCAAACGACCATCATCCAACACCTGTAGAAGAATGTTAAACGTATCCGGGTGTGCCTTTTCAATCTCATCCAACAAAACGATGGAGTAGGGGCGTCTTCGAACGGCTTCCGTCAACTGTCCTCCTTCATCATAACCAACATAACCGGGAGGTGCTCCTACCAATCTGGAAACACTGTGTTTCTCCTGGTATTCACTCATATCGATCCGGGTCATGGCATTTTCATCATTGAAGAGATATTCTGCAAGTGCTTTTGCCAATTCCGTTTTACCCACTCCGGTTGTTCCAAGGAAAATAAAGGACCCGATAGGTCTTCGCTGATCCTGTAAACCGGCGCGACTTCTTCGGACCGCATCCGATAGTGCAACAATGGCTTCTTCCTGTCCAACAACGCGTTTACTCAACTCATCTTCCAGACGTAATAATTTAGCCACTTCACTTTCCAACATTTTATTTACCGGAATTCCGGTCCATTTGGAAACTACGTCGGCAATTTCCTCTGCGTCCACTTCTTCTTTGATCATTTTGGATTTTGACTGAATTTCAGCCAATTCTCCTTTCATGTTTTCCAACTCATTTTCAGCTTCCTTGATCTTACCGTAGCGCAATTCAGCTACTTTGCCATAATCTCCGGCCCGTTCTGCCTGATCCGCTTCCAGTTTGAAACGTTCGATATCTTCCTTGGTTTTTTGAATACCATCTACGACATCTCGCTCAGCTTTCCATTTGGCCATGAATGCGTTTTTCTGATCATTCAAATTTGCCAATTCACTCTGGATACCTTCCAGTTTTTTCGTATCATTCTCACGTTTGATCGCTTCCCGTTCAATCTCAAGTTGCATAATACGACGCTCAATTTCATCCAGTTCTTCCGGTTTGGAATTGATTTCCATTCGCAACTTGGAAGCAGCTTCGTCTATGAGGTCGATAGCCTTATCCGGAAGGTGTCGTTCTGTAATGTAACGTTGTGATAATTCAACGGCTGAGATAATCGCTTCGTCCTTGATTAATACCTTGTGGTGATTCTCATATTTCTCTTTGATTCCTCTGAGGATGGAAATAGCATCTTCAGTGGAAGGTTCATCCACCAATACCGTTTGAAAACGACGCACAAGAGCTTTGTCTTTTTCAAAGTATTTTTGATACTCATTCAAGGTCGTGGCTCCTACGGCACGTAATTCACCTCTTGCCAGTGCAGGTTTTAAAATATTTGCAGCATCCATAGCTCCCTCGCCACCTCCGGCACCCACCAACGTGTGAATTTCATCAATGAAAAGGATAATCTCACCTTCTGCGTTGATTACTTCCTTCACAACCGATTTAAGACGTTCTTCAAATTCACCTTTGTATTTGGCTCCGGCAACAAGTGCCCCCATATCCAATGAGTAAACTGTTTTCGATTTCAGGTTTTCCGGAACATCTCCGTCAATAATTCTATGGGCGATACCTTCGGCAATAGCGGTTTTACCAACTCCGGGTTCACCGATGAGAATAGGATTGTTTTTCGTTCTTCTGGTAAGAATCTGAAGAACTCTCCTTATTTCCTCATCTCGTCCTATTACAGGATCAAGTTTTCCTGATTTCGCAAGTTCGTTCAGGTTTTTAGCATATTTGGCTAAAGCCTGATAAGTACCTTCCTGGCTGTTTGATGTCACTTTTTCTCCTTTTCTCAGTTTCGTAATTGCCTCTTTAAGTTTGGCTTTTGTTATCGCATTATCTTTTAGCAAGCTTCCTGTCGAATCGGTAGCGTCCAACATGGAGTAGAGCATAATTTCAACAGAAACATATTCATCTCCGAACTGTTTCATTTCATTTAAAGCATAATTCAGCACGCGTTGTGCGGGATTGCTGAGATAGGCCTGTCCACCGGAAACTTTCGGGTATCCATCGACAATTCGATTCAGTGCGGCAAGAACTATTTTATCATTTACCTGTAATTCTTTGAATAAAAAAGGAATCACATCCTGATCAACCTCTATCATTCCCTTCAATATATGGCCTGTTTCAATAGCTTGCTGACCGTTACCCAATGCAATTTGTTGTGCTTGTTGGATAGCTTCCTGCGCTTTTATTGTAAACTTATTAAAATCCATTTTTACTTCAATTTTAGGTTTAACCGATTGTTTTGTTTTGGTAACTCAATTTTATTGCCAAGCATCAAAAAGAGACAAATTGACTTGTTTTATTGCTTTTTCATTCATTTAAACTGTCAAAATGACTTGTTTTTTTATTGATCTACTTACACTAAATATACAGAAAATTTAAGTTGATTTAACGTTTTATTTCAAGATACAAAAAAGTGGTTTCTATTTAAAAATGTTTCTTTTTAGATAAAATCACGTAGTTTTGTCTTCGTTTTGCGATAAAAAATATTGAAAATGGAATTTTTTATCATTTTGCAGCTCTTAGTTAGCGGAGCATCTAAACAAAAACTATGATTCATTTCCGTAATTTTAAAAGTACTTTCAATAAAGGGGTTACTATTCCTAGTTTGATTTTTATTATTGGTGTCTGTGTGCTTTCAGCCATCTATCCGAATCTTACTCAGAACTTACTGGACACTATAAAGTCATTTATATTCGTTAATCTGAATTGGGTATATGTATGGGCAGTGACTATTTTTGTTCTGTTTCTTATTTATTTGATGTTCAGTAAATTCGGATCTATTCGTTTGGGAGCGAATGATAGTAAACCCCAGTATTCTTTTTTTTCGTGGATTTCCATGCTTTTCGCAGCAGGTATGGGTATAGGTCTCATGTATTTTAGTGTTGCGGAACCTATGCAGCATTTTTCAGCAGATGTTTTTGCTGATAATCCGGTAACAGAACGGGCGAAGGATGCACAATTATATACGTTTTTTCATTGGGGAATACATGCCTGGGCAATTTATGGAATTGTTGGATTGGCACTGTCTTATTTTGCTTACCGGTATCGTTTACCTCTTTCGCTCAGAAGTTGCTTTTATCCGTTGCTAAAAAACAGGATTAATGGAAAATGGGGAAATGTAATAGATGTTTTCGCGCTTTGTAGTACTTTTTTCGGAATTACGACAACGTTGGGGTTTGGTGTGGTACAAATCAATTCAGGTCTGGAAACGTTAAATATTGTGCCGGAGACCAGTTTTTTGTACCAGTTATTAATCGTTGTCGTTTTGATTTCGTTGTCTATTATTTCAGCTATGACGGGAGTAAACAAAGGAGTCAAGTTGTTAAGCAGCATCAATATTATTGGTGTGATAGTACTTCTGCTTTTTGTTTTGTTTTTGGGGCCTACAGTACATTTGATCGGTGGTTTTACAGAAGGACTTGGAAATTACATAACTGAGTTCTTCCATCTTACTTTTAGTACCCATACGTATGATGAGGACACTTTACCCTGGTTTTATAACTGGACGATTTTGTATTGGGCATGGTGGATTTCATGGGCACCGTATGTTGGTTTGTTTATAGCTAAAATCTCGAAAGGAAGAACAATAAAAGAATTTATTGCAGCTGTTCTTATTCTACCAACGTTATTCAATTTTATCTGGATGTCTGTATTTGGTAATAGCGCTATATGGTTTGATAATCAAGTGGCGGAGGGAGCCTTGAGTCAATTGGCTGCTGATCCAGATGCGCTGATGTTCCGGTTCCTGGAATACATGCCTTTGTCTTCTATAACAAGCGGATTGGTTATCGCCATTATCGTCATCTTTTTTGTTACGTCAGCTGATTCCGGAATATTCGTAATGAATAGTATTGCAACCAAAAATGCTGCAAAATCCCCTAAATGGCAAATTGTGTGGTGGGGAGTTTTACTGGCTGTGTTGGCATTACTGCTCCTCAATGCAGGAGGTCTGAAGGCTCTCCAGACAATGACATTGATAACCGCTCTTCCTTTTGCTGCAATTATGTTATTGTTTATTGTGAGTCTGATGAAAGCGCTAACCATTGACCGAAATTATTACGAACGTGAGTTTTCAGTTTCTTCTGTGCCCTGGTCAGGTGAATACTGGAAAGAGCGTTTAAAGCAGATTGTATCTTTCAAAAATCATTCGTCTGTTGACCACTTTATTCTGAATACGGTGAAAAATGGGTTTGAAGAGTTGAAAAAGGAGTTTGCCGACAATGGTATTGATGCAAAAATAAACACAAGTAATAATCCTACAGGTATTGAAATTGAGATTCGACACGATGTTGTCAATAATTTTGTTTACGGTGTAAAAAACCAGGTAAAAAAAGTTTCTGATTATCTTATTGATGAAGAGAATCTTCCTGATCCTGAAGGACAAAAAACATACTACCCTAAAACGTATTTCGGAGATGCAAGAGAGGGGTATGATGTGCAGTATTTTACAAAGAATGAGTTGATATCCGACGTTTTAAAGCACTACGAACGGTTTATGGAAATCATTTCCGAAGAACAAAACGAAATGTTTATCAGCAGTAATGCGAATAAAAATATGAAGTAATAAAAAAGCGGTCTTCTTTTGAAAAACCGCTTTTTAAAAAGACTAACAGAATAATTTATTTTCCCAGTTTTCTACCTTTTCTTTCGAGATTAATCCGAGTTTTATAAGGTAATGAATAGTGTTTTCAATTTCTTCTGTATATGATTTCATATCGTAATTCCAGTCTGTTTCGATCAGCCAGTTGGCAACCTGCCCTGAGCGCAGATCGTATCGGTTTGATATGAGTTCAATAACATTTTCCGAGTTCTTCATGGCAAATGCGCGTTTTCCTACAATTGTACACATCTCGTTAAGAAACTCTCTTTCTGAAAGACAAAGATCTTCTCTCACTGCAATGACGAAACAAGGCCATGGCGTGACTACTTCATCAATATAGCGACACCTTCCTTTTTCCGTATACGGGTGTGTTGTATATTTTTCCCAAAGGAATGCCTGGCTTTCATTTTTTTCAAGAGACTGCATACCACCTTCAACATCTCCTATGACGTTAAATTGTAAGGTGTTTGTATCCCATTCTTCCTGATCTGCTTTTACGTAAGTCATCAAATGAGATCCTGATCCGTAACGGCTGATTGCAAATGTTTGATCTTTTAAATCATCAAATGTCCTGATATTTGATTGAAAGGGTACATGAATCCCCCAATGCAGAGGAGAAGTAACATATACCTGTAGTATCTTTGCTTTCAATCCATCTTCCAGAATTGCCTTTGTTATACCTTCTGTCAAAAGAACAGCTATATCTAACTCTCCTGATTCCAACTTCTTCACCATTTGTCCGGTTCCCATGGGTTGATCTTCCCAGATCAGACTTTTTCCGGACGCTTCAAATAACTGTTCTTCAATAGCCAGTCTCCATGGCAAATTAAAGTGTTCCGGTACTCCACCTACTTTTAATGTATCCATTTTATCTGTTTTCATTACAAAAGTAATGGTTTGTGGACGGTTGAGGAGAAAAAGAGAGGTGATTTATATCATCTCCCGTTATTAACAACCTGCTTTTGATTTCTTTTTGGTTCAGATCTGTGCAAAGTATATGGAATACCTTTTTCGGGGTATTGACTTTGGTCATTTGAATCCCCTAATTTGTAAGTACTAAATAACAACACCATGATCACAGAAAAAATCACCGATCGGGTAGGATGGACGAGAGTTCCTGAAATTGCCCGTCAGCGTTTAATTACAAAAGGAAGAACAGTAGAGGAGGAGGAGCTAATACGACTGACGAAAACAGTCGGAGATTTGCTGTTAACTCCTGAAGCTTTTGAAGCCTCTTGTTTTGATTCTTTTCCGACATTGACTTTACTTTCTTATTTGGAGAAAGGGCATGAAATGTATCGGTATAAGTCACTTCCTGAAATTGAACTTTCCATTATGCAGTTGGTGACTGTATTGGAGGACAAACATTCGCTTTCCAGTGTATTATCTATTTTTATTAGGGATTATTCCCATCACTTGTGTGAGCACTTAAAGGAAGAAGATGAATTTATATTTCCATATATAAAAGAATTACAAAAGTTAGAGGAAAGGGGAGGTGTAATCCGTCCGGCTACTTTCCTGAACGGGTGGTCAAACCTTGCTGCGTTTATGCAAAGTCACAGTGATACGGAGAAAGACTTACGTATTTTGGAAACCGTTTTAACTCCTTTTAAACAGGATGGTAATGCAGGAATGTTGGTGCGTCGTCTGATAAATCAAATAGCGATTCTTGAAGCAGATTTACATATTCATGCTCTTATTGAAGATGAAGTAATTATTCCACGTGCATTACAGGCCGAAAAGAATTTACTGGCTTAGAAAGCGAATTCGGAAAAAGGCACAGAATACATGCCGATGCTTATTTTTGCTTTCACAAATGCTTTATTAAGGTGGTCGATGACCACCTTTGCTTTTTCCCTTGACAGATAAGTTCCCGCAAGAAGGTTCAGTTCTTCCTGAAGTGTTTTTAAAAGAACTGCCGATCGGTAGGTACTTAGAGCTTCATTTCCTGTAATTTTTCCGGTTGTTTTCAAAGTATTTAATTCCGGGTGAGAAGGAGTGAAATCAGTACGAACCGGATCCGTATACGAATTGATCTCCATGGTTATTCCGGACTTTGTATCAATAAACACTTCTGTTCTTCGTAAACTTTTGTAAACAGAGTCTTCTTTGCTTCGCAGTTTATCTTCTTCTGTTTCTCCAGGATAGGATGTTTCCTCCAGTACCGGATGTTGTTTTTGAACCTGTCCGTTTTTCCATTCACCAACCCCTTGTCCTCTTGCGATAATATCAATTTTAGGCTTCGTGTATATTGCGTTTAGTAAATCAATGATGGCGACGCTATCGTCAGGTGTGAAGAGAGAAGAACTCATCAGGTATGAGTTGGAATGAAATAAATCTTCAGCTGTCAGACGAAAAGTTTGGTCAAATCCGGGTTCCATATCCGAAAGACTTAAATGGAGCATTACTTCGTCTGCCTGATCACTCAATGCCGTAAAAGGAATAGCAAGCAAACGAACTTCAAACTTCTCACTTAATGTATGTGCCGGGAAACGAAAATCCTGTGTGTACAAATTGAAGGTACTACCGTCTTCAAACGTATATAATCCGTCACTTTCTGTCCACTTTACCCAGTTGTAGCCAATCAGTTGCTTGTATTTGTCTAAGAGTCTTTCGTAATCAGCGAGCAGAATAAGCGCTTCTTCTTTTTCTTTTTTCAATTTTTTGATTGTACTTTCACATTCGGACAGGTAATTATACTTGCCTAAAAGCGTTTCCTGGTCTTTTTTGCGTTCTTTTTTCCCTTTTTTGCTATTACTTACACCCGACATACGAAGGTCGCTTAGGTCAATTTCCAGTTTCTTTATCTCGTTTAACGTTCTGATACGTTCTTCTTCCCAATAGTTGATCCAGAAATCAAAGCCTTTTTTTCCGTAAATCATTTCTTTGAGGTCTCTGATCCACTTGTTTTCTAATTCAGCAATACAACTATAAAAAGTTTTTCCCTCAGAAAAAGAAGAGTCGGGCGAAAGAAAACGAGTATCTCCCGATCCGAAAAGCACATACGATTTGCTGTTCTTCTCAATAACAACCGTTGTTTGTTTTTTGTCATTGTAGCCCCAAACATCCGGGTGTATATTCGTAATACGTCCATTTCCTGTCGTCTGAAGATGAAGAGAGGCGAAACGTTCCGGTAAAATAGCGGGCTGTTTCTTTTCTCCGGACTCGCCGATGTACATTTGGTAGGGGAATAGTCCTACGGCCCTTGGCAATCCCCGATTCCACCTTCCTTGTTCGTCTTTCTCCCGTTCATTTAATAATCCAGAAGTCATGGAACCGTCTCCGGCGGCAATTAATTCATTTTGAAAGCGAGTCGTCTTAGCTCCCAGTTGCGTAAACAAGTCGTAAGTACGTCGCTTTACCCATTCATTGATACTTTTATTGATTGCTACAAGTGTTCTTTCCTGATCTTCAATAGAAATTCCGTGGAAGGTTCCTATCATGGTTGCTTTTTCAGAAAACGAAAGGGATGGATTGATTACCCGGTGGAGTTTGGTATCAAAGGTATGCTGTCCTGAATTTGTTTTTCGTAAAAGCGATGAGGGAATATGTTCTAAAAGTAATTTTTCGAAGTCTTCAAATTTACCTTTGAAACGTGCCATTTCATCTTCGTCCTGTTGTTTATAAGCTAACAGGGTTTTATTCAACTCCCAAATCGCCATTTTATTAGCCAGTTCAGCTACTATTCCGGGAGATTTTTTAGCAATTTCTGAAGACCGAATAAACAAAAGTTCCGGTTCATTCATAATCAAAATATCGATTGAATCATAATTAAGGAGTGTATCCCGAAAATAAACCCGTGGCCCTGAATATTCAAAATAACGCCCTATGTTATCTCGTAGTATAGGACTTTTCATTACGACATGATACATGTATGCTTTCTCTTCTCCTGTAAAGGTTGAAGCTTTTTGAGCAGAAACGAAAAAAGTAGAAAGTAGCGTAATTACAAGTAAAAAATGTTTCATTCGAATCAATTATGAAAGTCAAAAATACACATTGAACAGGATATCCCCTGCACCTATAGTACAAATGTTATTAAAAGGTTACTGTGAGAATTGATCTGTTGTATAAATTAATTACATTTGAAAGACCCATTCTTGTATAGAGAGTTGATTCTTTGGAGGTTTCTGCTCAAAAATCCCATAAACAGCAGACCCACTACCAGACATAGCAGCATAGAGCGCACCGTCTTTATAGAGTTGGTTTTTGAGTTGTGGAATAGCTTTATTCTCTTGAAAAACAGTTGTCTCAAAATCGTTTTTTAAAGAATTACTCCAATCCGATAAAGGTTCCTGAACTTGTTCCTCTGTTGTTTTATCGATGGCTTGCGGGCGAATTCCTGAATAAGCAGTTGAAGTACTGATGTGTATTTTCGGATCGTATAGTTTGAGCCATTTTTCCGAAAGAGAAGGAATCTCAATGTCTTTCATTATTTCACCTCGTCCCGTACAGTGTTTGGGAGAAGAACTGATGAAAAAGGGACAGTCGCTCCCTAATCGTGCAGCGTAATTCTCCAGCGTTTTACGATTTAATTGTAATTGAAATAATTCGTTGAGTGCAAGCAAGGTATAGGCCGCATCTGAAGAACCGCCTCCCAAACCGGCACCCATAGGAATAATTTTATGCAAGTGTATGTGAACGGGTGGTAAGTCAAAATCACTTTTCAGTAAATAATAAGCCTTTACGCAAAGGTTCATATCGGGTGGGCAGTCTACTGGATTTCCTCCGCTTGTGAATAGAAAAGAAGTCGTTGGAACGATTTCAAGGACATCAAAAAGAGGAATTTGCATCATCACCGTATCGACCTCATGGTAACCATCCGGTCGTTTCCCGGTTATCCGAAGACCTAAATTGATTTTTGCTGGAGGAAAGACAACCATAAAGGATTAGTTACCCAGGCTACCGAATACCTTTTGCAATAAGTCCGTAACACGGGCAACAGGATCTTTACGAATTTGGTTTTCTTCCTTTTCGACCATAGTAAAAAGACCGTCTATTGCTTTTGTCAGTACGTAATCATTCAGATCAGGGTTTACTTTTTCTTTTCCGGTAAGAATAGTGGTCTGGTTATAACGTGTTACAACAGGTTCCCAGTATTTGGTCAACTCTACTTTCTGAATAGCAGCATCTACTTTAGGCGAGAAAGCCTGTTTTAACTGACTGGTTGTTTTATCTTTCAGGAAGCGGGTAGCAGCTCCTTCGCCGCCGTTCAGAATGCTAAATCCATCCGAAATTGTCATTCCTTTGATAGCATTAATAAATATCGGGGCTGCTTCTTTGCTTGCTTCCTCAGCTGCTCGGTTAAGTGTCGTAACGATCTTATCTACCTGTCCGGATAATCCCCATTCTTCTGCTTTTTGCTTTACAATCAGTGCGTCTTCCGGCCATGGAATTGAAATTTCAGCATTCTTAAGGAAGCCATCCGTTTTGGAAGTCAATCCGGTAGCATTCGTAATTCCGACTGTAAGTGCCTCTTTTAGTCCTCCGATAACCTCACTATTGGTTAGTGAAGGCTTGGATTCTGAAGATGAATCAGTTGTTAATACCGAATTTGCTGCTTCCTGAACAACTTCACAGGAAGAAAGTGCAAAAACAGTTGATAAAAGCAGTATATATTGAATATTTTTTTTCATTTTCATTAGGGTTTTGTCAAACTTACAAATATTTTTACTGTCACATACAAAAATAATGCCTGAATAGAATGATACTGGAACTAATCAATATAGGGGATGAGCTGCTGATAGGACAAACTGTAAATACGAATGCTTCATGGATCGGACAGTTTCTTAGTCAGAGAGGAGTAAGAGTTTCAAAAGCGGTAACTATTCAGGATGAAAAGGAGGACATACTGCGGCAGTTGGAAGATTGCCTGAGCAGGGCAGATGTGGTTCTGATTACAGGAGGATTAGGTCCGACAAAGGATGATATTACAAAGGAGACGTTGTGCGAGTTTTTTGGTGGAAAATTGGAGATGCATGATGAATCCTTACAGCGTATAACAGAATATTTTGAAAGTAGGGGACGCCCCATGCTGGAATCTAATGTGAATCAGGCAATGTTGCCCAATGTATGTGAGGTACTTGCGAATTACAACGGTACTGCTCCGGGAATGTGGTTTGAAAAAGATGATAAAGTGGTTGTATCGCTTCCGGGAGTTCCCTACGAGATGAAACCGCTGATTTCAGAAGACGTTTTCCCTCGCCTGAATGAGCGTTATCAGTTTGCTGATATTTATCAGTCAAGTATTATGACTACAGGGATAGGAGAGTCTTTTCTGGCAGAAAAAATAAAGAACTGGGAAGATAAGCTGCGTTCAGATGAATTGTCGCTAGCGTATTTACCCTCTCCCGGTATTGTACGACTTCGGGTTACTTCTTATAAAGGAGAAACAGATAAAGAGAAGGTAGAACAATACATGAATAAGCTGAAAGAGCTTGTTGGTGACTACTATTATGGAGAAGAGAATGAATCACTGACTTTGGTGGTAGGCAAGCTTCTGGCAGAGCAAAAAATGACTATTGGAACCGTGGAAAGTTGTACTTCCGGAGGAATTGCAGCAGAGATTACTAAAATCCCGGGAGCATCCTCTTATTTTGAAGGAAGTTATGTGACATATTCAAATCGTCTGAAGAATGAAAAAGTAGGAATACCATACGAAATATTAGAAACGCACGGTGCTGTGAGTCAGGAATGTGTCGAATTGATGGCTCTCAACGGGCGTGAAAGTCTTGGGACTGATTTTTGTCTGGCGAGTTCAGGAATTGCAGGACCGGATGGAGGAACACCCGAAAAGCCAGTGGGAACGATTTGGATTGCCGTAGCCTTTAAAGATGGTGTTTTTTCAAAGAAATTTATGTTTGGAAACGATCGGGAACGCAATACTAAGATGTCGGTATTATCAGCTCTTAATATGCTTCGGCTTTTGTTGTTGGGAAGGTTGGGTAATTAAATTTCCAGATTCGCTAACCGGAACACATACTTTGTCTCATTTTCGCTGGTAAATAATTGCTTGGTGCCATCCAGTTGTTCGGTTAACGTATCTATCAATGATAGCCCGAATCCTTTATATTCTTCTCGCGTAATCCAGTTTCCATTATCCTTGTAGGTAATCAGAAAATCAGTTCCTTCCTTACTCAGATTGATTGTAATGTTACCGGTTTCCATTTCTTTAAATGCATACTTTAATGAATTAGAAAGTAACTCATTAAACAGTAACCCCAAAGGAACAATGGACCGTAAACCAATTTGTTCCACGGAAGAAGTAATTGTCAGGTCAATCTTCTTATGGGCACCATAAATTCCAATCAAATCGTTTGCCAGATCTTCCAGATAAGTTGAGAATCGCACATTCTTCAGAGATTCCTGACTATAGAGTTTTTTATGAATATGAGACATCGCCATAATGCGGCTGATAGATTCCTGAAAATGAGTATCAACTCTTGGGTCGTTAACTTCGATTGCTTGTGTTCGCAATAAACTTATTATAATCTGGAGGTTATTCTTTACCCGGTGATGAACCTCCCTAACCAGAATTGTTTTTTCCTCATCCTGCTCTTTGATAAGCGCATTTTGTGCCAGTAACTCTTCATTTACTTTCATCATTTCTTTTTGCGAAAACTGATAAAAATTAAGAAAGATGAGAAAGAGGTAAATCGTAATCCCAAAACCGGATGCGACTTCCATAACAAGAGTTACTTCCTGATAAAGAGTTCGTTCCTGTACAACCCGAATGTTGATGTTTAATGAGTAAAGAATAAAATAAGTAATACTAATCAGGGAAATAGCCAGAAGAATAAATCCAACTTTTTTTCCAATTCCAAAAAAGGCGAGAGATACAGCAGCAAGCATCCAGAGCATATCAGCAAAGTGAATTGTCTCGTGGAACATGATTAAAGCGTAAGAGGTTACAAGAACGCCACAAATACTATAAATGTATATAACGAGTTGATAGTTATTACTTATTCGTAAAGTAATCAGGCAGAAAGCTGACAGAAAGAAACCAAATGCCATAGTTATAAAACTCTCAAATGAGTCAAAATAATAGGCATAGGTAAGTACCATAAAGATAATAAGGAAAGAAACTGAGATCCGGTAAGCAAGCTTTAACCGGATAGTTTCCAGATATTCCTTCATAGAATAGTAGAGAGGGGATTGTATATCGGGTTGAGGCATTAAAAAAAGAGTATATCTAGTAGAGTTCTATGGATCGAAGAGAAAGCAATGTCGCTGGATAAGTATCCAGATGTGTAAGTAAATAATATAACTTTTGAGCAGTAATCTCTGGTGCATCTAATTGCTGGGATTCGTACAGATGGTGAAAATTTGCCCGGTCCGGAAATTCATTCTCCTTTGCTTTTCTGATAGTGGATTGCATATTGGTGTCAACAACACCGGGCGCTACTGATTTGATGATAAATGGTTGGTTATAATGTTCGAATTCGTCAGCCAGTGTCTCTGAAAATAAGTTTACAGCAGCTTTAGAAGCACAATAGGCTGACCACCCTTTAACAGGTCGCTGTCCGGCTCCTGAAGATATATTAAGAATAATTCCCGAGGGAACAGATTGGATAAATCGTTGGGTTAACCCGGTTAAAGCAACAAAATTTACCTGAATAACCTGTTGCATATTTGATAGGTCGGCCTCCCAAAAGGGACAAATTTCTCCAATTACTCCGGCATTATTGATCAGGATATGATTTTCTCCACTTCTATCAGGGAACCGGAACCGGTTAATAGCATCCTTGTCCGATAGGTCAAGTGGCAAGAATTCATAGTTCTCATGAGTTATACAATTACTTCGTCCTATTCCGAATACCTTATACCCCTGATCTAAAAAAAATCGGGCACAAGCTAAGCCTATGCCCGATGAAACTCCTGTAATGAAAAGAATATCTCTATTCATTTCTTTAAATTTCGTTGATTTCAATAAATTTCGTTACGTTTTGTCCGGTTCCGAAAATAACCAGTGTATCACTCTCTTCCACGATTGTATCACTTGCCGGTACTCCCAGAACATGCTGTTCTATACAGCTTACTCCTTTATTGTTTACTTCAAAAGCCCGTTTTATCGTTACCAATGTTAACTGGTAGCGGTTTCGGAACTGGATATCCTTAATCGGTCGATTAATGACTCCTTTGGGAGCCACAATTTCGGCAATTTCGTAATCATCCGGTAACTGGAGGAAAGAAAGAATAGAAGGGTTTAACAACTTTTCCCGCACGGCACTTGCTACCTCGTCCTCAGGAGTAAGGATTTCGTTAATCCCTATTTTTTCAAGGATCAGCTTTTGGTGCGCACCACTGGCGCGTACAATAATACGCTTAACACCCAAGTCCATCAGGTGAACAGCGGTAAGAACTGTTGCTTCAAAATTTTCACCAATAGCAATAACTACGGCATCCATCTCAGCAATATTCTGAGAAATAAGTGATTTAATATCCGTAGTATCCATGGTCACAGCAAAAGCAACGTCGTCTTTGATTTGCTCGATCCGTTCTTCCTTGACATCAAATGCAAATACCTGAGCTCCTTTCTGAGAAAGGCTCTTCGCAATGGTAATTCCATAACGACCTATTCCAATTACAGCGAACTTACTGAAAATCATGTTATGACAACGCTTGAGTTAAATCATCAATTAAATCTTCAGCATCCTCAACGCCAACGCTCAAACGAATCAAGGAATCAACAACTCCTGTTTTCTCGCGTTCTTCTTTAGGAATGGATGCATGCGTCATTGTTGCCGGATGCCCGATCAGTGACTCAACACCTCCCAAAGATTCGGCAAGACTGAAAATCTTCACATTCTTAACAATGTTGTGTGCATCTTCCATTTTGTTTCCTTTCAATGTGAAAGAAATCATTCCTCCAAACCCTCTCATTTGCTTTTTCGCTATTTCATGGTTTGGGTGAGAAGCGAATCCCGGCCAGTACACTTTATCTACTTTTGGATGATCTTTCAGGAAATTCGCTACTTTTTCACCGTTTTCACAGTGTCGCTGCATACGCAAGTGAAGTGTTTTAATACCTCGTAACACAAGGAATGAATCCATAGGAGCAGTAACTGCACCGGAACTGTTTTGAATACGGTACATTTCAGCTGCGATTTCATCACTGGAAGTAACCAAAGCTCCCATTACTACATCTGAGTGTCCGCCAAGGTATTTGGTAACCGAGTGCATCACAATATCAGCTCCCAAATCAAGTGGGGATTGTAGGTAAGGAGTGGCAAATGTATTGTCAACCGCTAACCAGGCATTTGCTTCTTTAGCTACTTGTGCCATGGCTTCGATATCAACAATATTCATCATTGGATTTGTCGGAGTTTCAACCCAGATTAACTTGGTGTTTGCATTTACTTTTGCTTTTACCTCGTCAATGTTCTCCATTCCGACAAAGTGGAATTTGATACCGTATTTCGCAAAAATAGTGTTAAAAATACGGTAAGTTCCCCCGTATAAATCATTAGTTGAAATTACCTCGTCTCCGGGGTTCAACATTTTTATAACACAGTCAATAGCTGCTAATCCCGATCCGAAGCAAGCACCGTACTTACCGTTTTCTATCGCAGCAATATTTTGTTCCAACGCCTGGCGTGTAGGGTTTCCTGTTCTGGAGTATTCAAAACCTTTATGAACACCAACTTCTTCCTGTACATAAGTACTTGTCTGATAAATAGGTGTCATAATAGCCCCTGTTGCAGGGTCTGGTTGAACTCCAGCATGAATAGCTTTTGTACCAAAACGCATTTTTTTGTTTTCCATATTTTGATTTTCTAAGTATTCGAATTATAACAAATGTACTGTTTTTTTTAGCAGTACCAATGGGTTTACAAGGATTAACAGATGAGCGGAAAGACCTATCGTCCGAGTGCAAACATAACAGGTCGTTTATCTATTTTAGCCGGAAGCTTATCAAAGTCTTTGACACAAACCGTCATGGCAAACCCGGTAGGTGATGTAAGGTCACAAGCTACACAAACTTTTGTTTCAGGCTCCAGTACTTCGTACATATCTTCCAGAACATGCACATTTCGAAAAGGAGTATCCATAAACAGTTGTGTTTCCCCGGTTTTCTTCACTGTATATTCCAATTCTTTTATAAAACGGTTTCTTTCTTTTCTGTCTTTCGGTAAGTACCCTGAGAAACGAAAAGCCTGACCGTTAAATCCACTTGCCATAACTGTTAACAGAATAGAAGAGGGGCCTACCAATGGTTCTACAGGAATCTCATTTTCATGCGCAAGACTTGCTAATTCAGCTCCCGGATCAGCTACTCCGGCACATCCGGCATCTGATAGCATGATAACATCCTCTCCGTTTCTGAGTGTCTGTAATGCTTTGCTAAGTTCTTCGGGATTCCGTTTCTTATTTATAATGAAAAAGTTAGAATCGTCAATTGGGAATTGTTTATCTAACTTCCTAAGATACCTTCGGGCATTTTTCAAATCTTCAACAGCAAAGTTTCTTGCAGATGTTATGATTGTTACGACGTCTGCCGGAATTACATGTTGCCACTCGTCCGTCCCCAATGTGTTGGGTGCCATATAAAGTTTACCTGTTGCCATTAATATTGTCCGTTTTTTAATTTTTCAATTATTCGATCTGTCGTTTGATCTACCATTGTAAAGACATCAATAAAGCCTTGCTGTCCGCCAAAATAGGGGTCAGGAACACTCCTGTCACTCCCGGGGTAAAGTTCATTCAAAAACAAGTGTACTTTTTGCTTGTCTTCTTCACTTTTTGCCAGTTTAAGTATATTGTGAAGGTTTGAATCATCCATGGCAAAGATTACGTCAAATTCGCTGAAATCAGCCGTAGAAAATTGTCTGGCTTTCAAAGTATCTAAGGGAAAGCCCTTTTCTGAAGCAACGGCTCTCATACGAGCATCCGGAGCCTCTCCTGTATGATGAGCAGAGGTTCCTGCTGAATCCACTATTACATCAAGTCCTTCTCGGGAAACCTTACTACGTAATATACCGTCAGCAAGAGGAGAGCGGCATATATTACCTAAACAGACCATTAATATCTTTGTCATGGTACAAAAGTAAAAAAGCCCTTCGTATTGGGAAGGGCTTACTAAAAATTATTACTGGATAGAAAGTTTCTTTTCGAGATCTTCGAGATAGACTTTAAACTGTTTGTCTGTTTCTGAAAGATTATTGACAGTTCTGCAAGCGTGTAACACTGTTGCGTGGTCTTTTCCTCCACAGTGTGCACCAATATTTGCCAATGATGATTTTGTCATCTTTTTTGCAAAGTACATAGCAATCTGACGTGCCTGAACGACTTCGCGTTTCCGGGTTTTTGATTTTAGTAATTCGATCGGTAAATCGAAATAATCACAAACGACTTTCTGGATGTAATCAATAGATACTTCGCGTGCTGTGTTCTTAACGAACTTATCAATCATTGATTTGGCTAAATCCAGAGTGATCGCTTTCTTATTTAAAGAAGCCTGAGCAAGGAGAGAGGTTAAAGCCCCTTCCATTTCACGAATGTTCGTATTTATACTATAAGCAAGATATTCTACAACCTCAGAAGGAAGTTCTATTCCATTGCCGTACATTTTCTTTTCAAGAATAGCGATTCTTGTTTCCAGATCAGGAGCCTGAAGATCAGCAGAAAGTCCCCATTTAAAACGAGAAAGCAAACGCTGTTCCATTCCCTGCATTTCAACAGGTGGCTTATCCGAAGTAAGGATAATTTGTTTTCCGTTCTGATGAAGGTGATTAAAGATGTGGAAGAATACATCCTGTGTTCTCTCTTTTCCGGAGAAAAATTGAACATCATCTATAATGAGTACATCCATCATTTGGTAGAAATGGATGAAATCGTTGGTTGTATTGTTTTTTAATGCGTCAATGAACTGGTGAGCAAATTTTTCAGAACCAACATAGAGAACTGTTTTACTCGGATTATTGTTTTTGATTTCAATTCCGATCGCATGTGCCAGATGGGTTTTTCCCAGACCAACACCTCCGTATATAAGAAGCGGATTAAAAGCAGTACCTCCCGGTTTGTTTGCTACGGCATAGCCCGCTGAGCGTGCTAAACGATTACAATCACCTTCAATGAAATTTTCAAAGGAGTATGCAGGATTCAAATTCGAATCTACATTAACTTTCTTAAGTCCGGGGATAATGAAAGGATTACGGATTTGTTTTTCCGCAACATCAATAGGCATTGTAACCGGCTTATTTTTTAAAGAGCTCTTATTGGTTGCCGGTAATTTAACTGTATAAGGATTGGATTTACCACTACCGTTGTTTTCCATAACAATACTGTATTCCAATTTCCCTTCTGTGCCAAGCTCTTTTTTTATCACTTTGCGAAGCAGAGAAATATAATGTTCTTCCAGCCACTCGTAAAAGAAGTGCGAGGGTACCTGAATAGTAAGAACAGACTGCTCCAACTTTACGGGAACAATAGGTTCAAACCATGTCTTGTACGCTTGCAAAGGAAGGTTATCCTTAATCACCCGCAGGCAGTTCTCCCATATTATCTCGTGGTTGGCACTCATAATAGTTCTATACGCTTTTTTATTAACTTATTGTGTGAACAACTTTTAACTCAACATTAACTTGTTGCTTAATACAGAGTTAAAAGTGGCTTTAAATCGACGAAGCAAATATTTACATAAAAAAGTTAAAAAAAAAGTAAAATCACTCTTGATTATTTAAAAAGTTTTACTTGTCAAAAATTTAACTGGTCGGCGAAAAAATGTTGTTCGTAAACAAAAAATGAGGAATTATTGCCAATACCTTGATGTATGTAAAATTTTGGAAAATACAGATTTCAAAGATAGTAAAAAAAGAGGAGCTGCCCCTGTTGAATCTTGATATTATTGGTAATTTTATGCTTTGCTCAAGGGAAAAGACAATATGTTATGGAAGTAAATTTCAGTCACACAACCAGTTTACGGGTACGATACGGGGAAACGGATCAGATGGGGTATTGTTATTACGGTAATTATGCCCAGTATTTTGAAGTTGGTCGGGTAGAAGCAATGCGAAGTCTGGGGATGAGTTATCGCAAACTGGAAGAGTCCGGCATTATGCTTCCTGTGTCCCATTTTTCTGTAAAATATATCAAACCTGCTTTGTATGATGATTTATTGTTAATAACAACATGTATCACGGGACTAAAAGGAACGAAGCTTGAATTTGAATACGAGATTAAAAATGAAGCGGGGGATTTACTTTCCATTGCTTCAACGACACTCATATTTGTAGATAAAACTTCTATGCGCCCCACACGCCCCCCGAAAGAGTTTGTCGGGTTGTTGGAACGATTTAAGAAAAACGAAAAAACAGGATAGAATTGAAGAAGGATTTTGCGTTTATCGATGCACAACGACAAAGTGCACACTTGATAAGAAGAAACGGAGAAGTAAAAGTGGGGGAAAAGATCACTTTTGCTTCGGGTTCTATTGAAGAGTCATTACAAAACTTCAAAGGACAGTATGTGTTATTAGGGATCGAAGAGGATATCGGTCCAAGGGCTAACGGAGGTTTTGGAGGGGCAATGAGTGCGTTCAAAGCATTTTTGTCACGCTTCCTGAATATGCAGGCCAACCAGTTTATGAATACAGATAATCTGATGATTCTCGGTCGTGCTAAATTTGAGTGTGTGGAAACGGAATTTGATAGCCTTCGACAAGCGGTTGGGGAAATGGATGAATTTCTTACGGAGATTATTTCTAAGATTTACACCTGTAACAAAGTACCTGTAGTAGTAGGAGGCGGACATAATAATGCGTATCCGTTAATGAAAGCTTTCTTTCAGGCTAGAGGAAAAATGTTGGATGTTATAAATCTTGATCCGCATGCTGATTTCAGGTCTATGGAGGGGAGGCACAGTGGAAATTCCTTTTCATATGCGAAACACGAAGGGTATCTTAAGTCATATACCGTACATGGTTTGCATAAACAGTATAACAGTCAGGAAATGTTACTACGTATGGAAAAAGAAGGAGTCATTTTTTCTTGCTTTGAACATTACCTTGACGGAGAGCGTGTTTTGTGGTCTGACGCAGTTGAGTATGCGGCTATTCACAAAGAAGGGTACGGTGTTGAACTGGACCTGGATTCGATCGAAAATATGCCGTCAAGTGCCATGACTCCAGTGGGATGGAGCTTGTTTGATGCCAGAAGATGGTTGCGACAACTGGCTAAAGGAAATCCTCTGTATTTTAACTTTACGGAAGGAGCGCCGGATCTGGATTCAAATGGAAACTATAAAGTAGGGAAAGCACTGGCTTATTTTGTGTCAGATTTGATTGAAAAATAAGTGGAGATAAAAGCTGGTAAGTGTCCTATTTTATAGTATATTAATTGAATATGAGAAATTCGGGTGGTTTTTGGGATATTGTACTACATTTTTTCCCCTTCCAGTTGTTTTTTTGGCAACTCCGAATGAATCTTTTCTCTATGCTCGGTTGGGCATTGCTATTCTCATTTATATCTGGAACAGGGGCTCATTTTGGGATTCCCTATCTTTTTTATTCGCCTGAATATCTGGGTGAAGTAAGCGAATTTGCATTTTTGGTGGTGGGATTTGGCTTCGGAGGGTATGTTACCGCCTATAATTTGTATTCTTATATCGTACTGGGGCCTTATTTCCCTTTTATTGCCACAGTGTCGCGTCCGTTTGCAAAATTCTCTACCAACAACTTTCTTGTTCCATTCATTTTTCTGAGCTATTATGCCTATAACCTTGTTGTTTTTCAGGTTAATCAGGAGTTTGCTACAGTTTCAGAAGCACTGGGTTATCTGGCGATGTTTTTGCTCGGTATGTCATCTTTTATGGCATTGGCGTTTTTCTATTTTTTCAGAACCAATAAAGATGTGTTTAAACTAAGTGGGAGAACGGAAAAAGAATTTCAGGAAGAATTTAAAGCAAAACCGTTTAACGCGACTTTACACAAAGAAGAGTCCTGGTACAAAATTTTCTCCAGAAGAAAAGACGGAAAACACTATTATCTCGGAACATGGCTTAGATTGAGACGTTCCCGTGACTGGATGCATTACGATAGAACCTTGATCGAAAAAGTTTTTTCACAGAACCACATTAACGCATCGTTATTTGAGCTTTTTATTCTGGCCTCATTCCTTGTTCTGGGGATTTTCAGGGAAAATGAGTTGTTTGTAGTACCCGCTGGAGCTTCGATACTACTTATTTTTTCGATTATATTAATGATTATCAGTGCTATATTTTCCTGGTTAAAGACTTGGACTTATTTTGTACTGATTCTCTTTTTCGTTTTTATTAATTATTTATCAAAAGACAGCGGTTTTAATCAGTTTAATAATTACGTCTATGGACTGGATTACTCTATCGATTCTGATAAAACCGGGGAAACAGAGCTGATTCGACAGCACATGGACCCCGCCCGAATTGAAAGTGATCGAAAGGCATATTTAGAGGTGTTGGAAAACTGGAAAGAAAGAACCGGAGAGAAAAAACCAAAACTGATCCTGATTAATACAAGTGGTGGGGGAGCAAGGAGCGCATTATGGACGTTTATAACACTTCGCCAGTTGGACTCTCTTTCCGGGGGAGGTTTTAGTAAACATACTCAAATGATAACCGGAGCATCCGGGGGGATGATAGGAGCTGCTTACTACCGGGAGCTTGTTTTGCGATCAAGAACAGACAGTTCAATCGATTCACTATTTCCCCGTTTTACACGTAATATGGGGAAAGACCTCTTGAATCAGGTTGCTTTCACCATTACGACAAATGACTTGTTTTATCGCTATCAGAATTTTAATTACAACGAAATTACCTACCTCAAAGACCGGGGATATGCATTTGAGCAGCAATTACATGCGAATACAGAATATGTAATGGAAAAAAAACTGGGAGATTATACACTACCAGAGGAAAAAGGGATCATTCCTGTAATGATTTTCTCTCCAACCATAGTCAATGACGGCAGGAGGCTTTTGATTTCCAGTCAGCCCTTGGGATTTATGCAGTTAAACAGACGTAATTTAAAAGGAGATTACGAAGCAATTGTTGAGAATTTCGAGTACGGACTGGTCACGGAGGAATATCATCCGGAAAATACGCGCTTTAGTTCTGTATTACGTATGAGTGCCACTTTTCCTTATATTCTTCCTATGGCTGTCCTTCCCGGAAATATGAATTTCCATATCATGGATGCAGGAATAAGAGATAATTACGGAACCAAAACCACGCTAAATTTTATGACCATCTTCAGAGATTGGATAAAGAAAAATACATCCGGTGTAATTGTGTTACGCATCCGGGACCTCAAGAAAAACAGAACAGGAGTAGGAAAAGGGAAGCTATCCATGGTTGACAAGTTGTTACTCCCTTTTGGGAATATGTATGGGAATTTCCCGTTTGTTCAGGACTTTGATCAGGATGAAGCATTGATGTTAGCAATGCCCGGATTTAATTTTCCGGTTGATATTCTTTCCATCAACTTGAGAGAGTCTGTAGATGATAAAATTTCCTTATCCTGGCATTTAACAACATTTGAGAAGAAACAGATTACTTCTTCTTTGAACAGAGTTGATAACAAGATGACTATCGACAAAGTCTTACAACTGATTCACGGTAAGGATGAGTAAAAATCAGTGTATACACCTCTTTTTATCCACTATCTTTGTTTTGCTGATATGCAAAGTAGGGGAGGCACAACAAAATTGTAAGTATAGTATTGCTACCGACCATTTTGTTTCCCGGACTGGAATTTATGGCGGAATTCAAGGGAGTCTTACCTATACTGACTGGATATTTGATATCGGAACGGGGTATAACTGGCAAAATCTGGTGCAGTACGCGTATTACTCGCCCTATGTAAGCGCTGGTGTCGGATATAAATTATTCAGGACGGAAAAAATCAGTGTAAGCCTTGGGTTGAATTATCAACTGCATTGGAACAGGTATATATACAATACAAAGCCCAAAATTCATTCATTATACTATCAATACAAATTGAGAATTGGAAAAAATAAATTCTTTTTCCTTCAGGAAACGGGGGTAGGAGCAATGATAAGAACCAGTTTTCCGCAATCAAATCATTTGGTCTGGGATATTAAACTAGCTATAGGTATAGGGTATGCGTTTTAACAGATACATATTGTTCCTTTTTATTTTTCTGTTTTCGTGTGAAAAATCTGAAACGGGAGAAAAATATTCAACTTTAGTTATAGGGCATGCGGGTGCTGGATTACACATTGATCTTCATTCTTTCCCTGATAATTCTTCTAAAGCAATTGCCCATGCAATTTATTCTGGAGTAGTTGCCGTTGAAATAGATGTACAAATGACAACAGATCATCAATTGGTAGCGTTTCACGACAATTATCTGGACTCGCGAACCACTCATACGGGATGTGTTGGATCCATGACCTGGGAGGAATTAAGTTCAGTAGCATACTCCTTATATCCCGGATATAGCCCTGAAAAATTAAATGAAATTGACTTCTTCGGGTGTCAACAAGTATTTCTGGATTTGAAATTTTATAATCATTGTACGGAAGAAAGTGCTTCGTACGAAACGATAAAATCCGCTCTTTCGGATTTTATTTCTTCCTCCACATTGCCTCAGATTGTTCTGATTTCGACCAATAGTAGCTTATTAGCCTATTTGTCTGATTTACCGGTTTATCTTGCT
Source organism: Wandonia sp. (assembly GCF_984588085.1). Taxonomy (NCBI): domain Bacteria; kingdom Pseudomonadati; phylum Bacteroidota; class Flavobacteriia; order Flavobacteriales; family Crocinitomicaceae; genus Wandonia; species Wandonia sp. Next base: position 80,411 of record NZ_CFIGVI010000003.1, on the reverse strand, counting down.
TATGAAGAAGTAGATTATGCCAAACTGAAAAATCAGGTTTTAACGTATGAAATAGAGTATTGCGTAATCCGAAATTCTAAAATAACAAAGGAACAGGTAAATGAATTACAGACTTTGGGAAAAAAAGTCATTATTTTTGACGCGAAATCATTTGAAGGGAATCAAACTGTTCTGGAGAAAGAACCGGATTACCTGATGACAGATGACTTGGTAAGTGCATTATCATTAACAAAATGAAATTATGGCAAAGAAAAAGAAGGAAAAAGTTAATATTGTTTATTCAACAAATCCTGATTTCAGTTTTGAATACGAGGAAGAAGCGGCATTAGAAACACTACCTCCCGAAAAACAATTGTTATATGTTTCAATTGATCGTAAACAGCGTGGTGGAAAAGAAGTTACGCTGGTAGAAGGATTTGTAGGAGCTGAAGAGGATTTAAAAGACCTTGGAAAAATGCTTAAATCCAAGTGTGGGGTGGGTGGATCTGCCAAAGACAATGAAATTATTGTTCAGGGAAGCTTTAAAGATAAAGTAGCGGAATTACTTGAAAAAGAAGGCTATCGGGTGAAGAAAAAAGGAGGAAATTAGATTTGTCTACTTTTTATCGTTTTTCTCTGATAAAAAACCTTGTCGGAAAGAAATAGTTTGTTAATTTTGCGGCGGGGTAAGTCTCACACGACCAGCTCCTGCCTAATCCCCCAGGACGGGAACGTAGCAAGGGTCGGTGGTCGTAGCGGTGCGATGTGAGTAGCTTACCCCACTTTTTTTGCCTTAAACTTTCTGAAAAATAAGCATAAAAAAACCACGCAAATTTTGCGTGGTTTTTTCGTTTATATCTTTATCTACTACAAGTGAATCACTTCATCGTATGCAGCGGCAGCCGCTTCCATAACAGCTTCGGACATTGTCGGGTGCGGGTGAACGGTCTTGATCAACTCATGCCCTGTCACTTCCAGTTTACGGACAGCAACAATTTCTGCGATCATTTCAGTTACGTTTGCACCGATCATGTGTCCTCCAAGAAGTTCACCGTATTTGGCGTCAAATATTAATTTCACAAAACCATCTTTTGCTCCGGCAGCACTTGCTTTACCCGATGCAGAGAAAGGAAATTTCCCAACCTTGATATCAAATCCTGCATCTTTGGCAGCTTTTTCCGTATATCCTACAGAAGCAATTTCAGGAGAACAGTATGTACAACCAGGAATGTTTCCGTAATCTAGCGCTTCCGGAGAGTGTCCTGCTATTTTTTCCACACAAATAATACCTTCAGCAGAAGCCACGTGTGCTAATGCAGGTCCAGGAACGATGTCTCCAATAGCGTAATATCCCGGGATGTTAGTTTGGTAATAATCATTAACCAATACTTTTCCTTTATCTGTTGCAATACCTACATCTTCTAGTCCTATTCCCTGAATATTTGTTTCAATTCCAACAGCAGACAGAACAACATCGCATTCAATTGTCTCTTCTCCTTTTGCTGTTTTTACCTTAACTACACAACCTTTTCCTGAAGTATCAACAGCCTCAACCGAAGAGTTAGTCATGATTTTCATACCCTTTTTCTTGAAAGTTCGCTCCAATTGTTTTGAAACTTCTTCATCCTCTACAGGAACAATGTTTGGCATAAATTCAACAATTGTTACCTCTGTCCCCAGGCTATGATAGAAGTAAGCAAACTCAACTCCGATAGCTCCCGAACCAACTACAACCATTGATTTTGGTTGTTTTGGCAACGACATTGCTTCGCGGTATCCTATTACTTTTTTACCATCCTGCGGAAGGTTTGGGAGTTGACGAGAGCGTGCTCCGGTAGCAATGACAATACCTTTCGAAGCGGCAACCTCAGTTGTTTTTCCGTCAGCATCAGTTACAACGACTTTTTTACCGGGAAGAAGTTTTCCTGTCCCTTTGATAACATCAATTTTATTCTTCTTCATAAGGAACTGAATACCATTACTCATTCCTTCAGCAACTCCACGACTTCTTTTGATCATTCCTTCGAAATCCGCTTCAGCGCCTTTCACATTGATTCCATAATCAGAAGCGTGATTAATATATTCAAAAACATTAGCACTCTTCAAAAGAGCTTTTGTCGGAATACATCCCCAGTTCAAACAGATTCCACCTAAAGATTCTCTTTCAACGATTGCTGTTTTCAGACCTAGTTGCGAAGCGCGAATTGCAGCTACATATCCTCCAGGACCACTACCAAGAACAATAATATCGTAACTCATACTTTTTCTAAATTATTTAACGTGTGGTGCGAATTTACGCAAATTTCCTTTAATCATACTTCTAATGAAATCCGAATCTGAGAATTAGGAGAAACAAGTCGTAATGATTGGATAAAAAACGGTTTTGTAAAGAGAATATATAATCTTGAAAAATTGGAATTTAGAACGATAAAAGCATTATTTTTGTCTACAATAAAAGGAAAAACAATTATGAATTTAACAAAAGCAGTATGGATTTTTACGCTTTCTATTGTTTTAGTGGCATGTGGAAGTAAGGTCGAGAAAGGTAGTCTTGAAGGACGTGTTGTTGCTCTCGCGGAAAATAAAGAACAGGTATTTTTGATTTCATCCATTGATCTGGATGCTATAATCAGTAAATCGGGAGCATTTGAAGGGGCTCTTCCTGAGCAATATGCTTCTACGGCAAAACCTTATAAAGACGCTTTGTATAATTCAGTAAATCTTGAAAAATCAGTTTTCATTCTCTTGGAAGGACCTGTCGAAAGAGATAGTCCGAAACGTATTACTTTTCTGTTTGAAGTAAAAGATCCTGCTGCAATGAAAAAAGAATTTCAAGAGGTTGAACTTAATCTTGAAGGATCAGATAAACTTTCTACCGCATTAAACCGCGAAGTAGGGTTGGCGTTAGTCGATAACAAGATGGGGATGTTGGTAGTAAATACGGATCGTAATGAAATGACAGCTGAACTTTTGAAAGAATATGTTAAGGTTTCTGAAAAGAGATCAGAAAACAATGAATTAGCTGAAGCAATAATTACAAAAGCGGATGTTACCGGTGTTGCTCTATTGGATAGATTATACGGGTCAATGAATATTTCAGATGTTTCTGAAGGGACTGTTCAGAAAGTGAAAGACATGTCGAAAGACTCTTACATTTTGGGAACCATCAACTTTTCGAAGGGACAAGTTGATATGGAGATAAAGAACTATTGGGGAGAAAACATGAAGAAATACCTTCCTGTGTATACATCACCTATTTCTTCAGAAGCTATAAGTTCACTAGGTAAAGGGGCTCCGATTTTTGCACTAGCGATGAATATGGATTTCAAAAAAATGATTGATAATATTTATATCAATCTGGAGGAATCGGATAAGAATGATGTTGACCAGGCGTTCATGATGGCCGGAGGAAAGGAGAAGGTATCCAATATGTTTACAGGGGAAATGGCTTTTGCTGCTTACAAGGGAGTAGTAGATAGTGATCCCGTTTTTAATGGTTTTATTGGCTTGAACGACGCAGAGTACCTTAAAAACCTGGTTAATGGTTTCGGACCTATGGCTGGAATGACTACCGGAGAAGATGGGGTGTACACTTTTGGAAGTGACGCTAAAATGAAATTAGATAATAAATCAATGATTTTCTCTACAAGTGTAGATGAGTTTGATCAACTTTTAAGTACCGGAGGAAATAAAATAGAAGCTCCTCAGGGAGTCGATTTCGGGAAGCATCCGATATCCATGTTTGTAGATTTTACAAAACTGGATCCAAAAGACTTTCCTTCGGATACTAAAATGTTTATTGATGAATTTTCATACTTCACCGTCGCCGGTGATGACAATGGAGTTAAAGCGGTCTTAAAATCGAAGAATACGGAGAAGAATATACTTCAGCGACTTATTGAGTTGGGTGTAGAGTCTATCAATGCAAAGGTAGAGTACAACTATGATGATGAGTATACCATGGAAGAAATCCAGGAACTTGAAGAGGAGATGGACGAAGCCTGGGAGAAGGAATTCTAAGTAATTACTCCTGAAAAGAAATAAAAATCCGTCATTTACTTAAAATGACGGATTTTTATTTTGCTATATATCAGTTTCTTACAGTAAACATCGTAAAAGTACTATATCCCATTACGTAATTTTACGGACACCTCTTTCGAATACAATCCTTACTTTGGTCAAAAATACTACACATGGCTTTTAACGGAACAGAAGGAGATCAAATAGATCTTAACAGTGCTATTACTATGACTAGTAGATTCAGAACTGATTTCCCAAATGAAATTCAAGGGTTCTATATCGGTTCTGCTGCAATAAATGACATCTTGAATCAAAGTAATTGCGTAGGGATACGAGTTTACAACGCAATTAATGATTTTGGTAAGAAGACTCTGGTTTTTGTTGGTGTCGATACTAATGAATCTGATATGACCGGTGGGGTGATTATTGATAAGGTACTTCCTTGTCCTCCTCATTGTTCAAAAAGTGTATTAAATGAAACTGAAGATTAATTTTTACAACTACCTGGTTTAAATGTTTCTGGGGATTGCTGTCTTAACTATAGTTTTTGGGTTTATTCCGTTGGCAATTTTTCTTCTAACACGGAGGGACCTTTCCCCGGAAACTTTCTTTATGTTTCCATACATTTTATTGGTAGGAGTAGGAGGTTTTTTTGAGTTGTTATTGACCTATTTTCTTAAAGTTGATGCAACTTATTTATTCTCAATTTATACATTACTTGAGTTACCTGCTATTTACTATTTCTTTTATAAAGCTCTTTACCCCAAGTTGGGAAAGAGCTTTTCTGTTATATTCATATCTCTGTATGTACTTGTCTGGATTATTGATATCTGCAAATTTTCAGGAATCGCAGTTAGTCAGCCTTTTGCAACGGTGTACATAATTCTCAGTGTTATTCTACTTAGTATCATGTGGTTTCGAAAAGTTTTTGTTGAATTTAAGATTCCAATACTTTGGAAGAGTACTATGTTTTATTTTGTTTCTGCAATACTTTTGTATTATTCGGGGACTTTCTTTTTATTTTTGATGGCAGAAGTAATCATTGAAGCCAAAGATTTATTTATACTTGACTTCTGGTTTATCAATATTACACTTAGTTTACTTTTAAAAACTATTCTGACAATTGCAATTTGGCAGGGGCGAATGAAATAACGATCGTATTCTGGATTGGAACATTTACAATGTTCTTTCTTGCTGTTTCTCTACTTTTTCTGGTTGTTTTTTATCAAAACAGAATGATGGCCAGAAGGAGAGAAGAGGAGCGAGCTATCCTGCAAGCAGTACTTGAAGCGGAAAAACGAGAACGTATACGAGTATCAGCTGATTTGCATGATGGCGTTTCCGGTTACTTGAATTCAATTCGGAACTACCTTAGTATTTTAAAAATTCAGAATAAAAATGAAGATGTCAATGAAATTGTTCAGGGTATAAAAGATGGTGTGGAGATGGCTTTGGAAAGCACCCGAAATATCAGTCATAATCTTATGCCTGCGATAATGGATACTCTGGGAGGAGCTCATGCAATTGAAGATTATCTGGACAAACTAAATCAAAACGGTATAATAGAGTTCACTTTCTCTAATAGTTGTCCTGATTTGATAATCCTCTCTGAAACAGGGTATGAAATATACCGGATTGTTCAGGAGACAACCACTAATATTCTTAAGTACTCTGATGCGACTAAGGTCAACGTAATTTTATGTAAGAAAGAAGTAAAAGAGAATACAGAACTTCATATTATTATTTCTGATAACGGAATGCTTTTTAATATCAAAGAAGCCATGAATGCGGTAACCGGAAAAGGGTTGAAAAATATTCAGGCACGATTAAAAGTATTACAGGGCGATCTGGATTACGAAATTAGAGAAAATAAGAATTATGTAACGTATAAAATTCCTATATACCATGATACAAGTAGCTCTGGCAGATGATCATTTGCTGTTTCGTAAAAGTATGAAGATGCTTATCGATTCTTTTGAAGGAATGTCTTTGGTACTCGAAGCTTCCAATGGTAGAGATTTATTAATGAATCTTTCCCAATATGAGGTAGATGTGGTGTTACTCGATGTTCAGATGCCCGAAATGGATGGTAAAACAACCTGTCAGATTCTAAGACAAAATCATCCGGATATTAAAGTTTTGATTTTATCACAACTCGAAAGTAGGGAGCTAATTATTCAGATGATGGAATTAGGAGCACATGGATTTTTTACCAAAAACTCAGAACCTCACCTGATTCAACATGCTATCAAAAGTCTTGATGACAATGGATTTTACTTCGATCAGCAATTGACAAATGTTTTAAAGGGAGCTGTTGAATGGGAAAAGAAAAACCGAAATAGTATAAGTGATCCTGAGAAAGTCGAATTCTCCGATCGGGAGCAGGAAATTATGTTAGGTGTTTGTCGGGAAAAGAGTATGTTGGAATTATCGGAGGAATTTGAAGTCTCTCCACGAACGATCGAATCACACAAACAACGAATGATGAACAAAGTCGGAGCACGAAACTTTATCGGTGTTATTGTTTATGCTGTCAAAAATGATTTGATCGATTTGAGTGAGGTATAGTCTAAAAGGAGAGCTTACTTCAAACACTTAAAATAATCGAAGGGTTCAAGACAGTCATTACACTGATAATGAGCCTTACATGCTGTTGAACCAAATTGACTGATCATGCGAGTGTTTTTTGATTTACAAAGCGGGCAGGGAACAATCGCCGGATTTGCAAATAAAACACTTTTATCAACTTCGTTCTGAGGTGGGGCAATCCCATACTCTTCCAAATTTTTTCTCCCCTTTTCAGATATCCAGTCCGTTGTCCAGGCAGGGGAGAGTACTGTAACGATTTTAGACAGTGAAATATTATTTTCTTTTAGAATCTTCTTTATTTCTTGTTCAATCGTATGCATAGCGGGACAACCGGAATACGTAGGAGTAATAGTAACCCTTACACCGTCATCGTGATTTTCAACATCCCGGATAATTCCAAGATCAACAACAGAAAGAACAGGAACTTCCGGATCTTTCACTTCTTCCAGAAGTTCCCATATTTTCTCTGTATTTTTTTTTATCTCTACCATTGCATGTTAGGATATGCACGCTGCATATATTGCATTTCTGTTAACAAATACCCCATATATTCGGTATGTATTCCTTGACGTCCACCAAGTTGCATATATCCGTATTCCGGCATAGTTAGGGTAGCACGCTCAAAAACTTGCTGCACATGATCATGCCATATTGTTTTTATTTTTGCTAAATCTACACCTATTCCTTCTGCAATCATGATTTCATCGACCTGATCCATTACAAACATTTCACCGGTATACTCCCAAAGATCGTTTATTGCCTGCTGAATACGTTCGTGAGACTCTTCTGTACCATCACCTAAACGAATGATCCATTCCGAAGAGTGTTTCACATGATAAGTAACTTCTTTCAATGATTTTTCTGCTATAGCTGCAATTTGGCTATCCGAACTTTGTGTTAACTCTTTAAAAAAGTGATAATGGAATACATCAAACAAAAACTGACGGGCCATAGTCACGCCAAAATCAATATTCGGGTGCTCAACCAAAAGTAGATTTTTATATTCTTTTTCGTAGCGTAGAAAAGCCAATTTATCTTCATCTCGGTCTTTCCCTTCTACTTCAGCAGCATAAGCTAAAAAACTGGTTGCCTGTCCGATAAGGTCAAGCGCAATATTCGTCATTGCAATATCTTCTTCCAGTACCGGTCCATGCCCGCACCATTCTGAAAGACGCTGACCTAGAATAAGACTATCATCTCCAGCTCGTAAAGTATATTCAAATAAAGCTTCTTGTTTTGTCATTGTCAGATTAAATTACATGTGAGAAACACCATCCGGTACTTTGTAGAAAGTTGGATGTCTGTATACTTTACTGTTCGATGGTTCAAAAAATGATTCAGCATCTTCCGGACTTGAAGCGTAAACATTCTGAGATTCTACTACCCATATACTTACTCCTTCCGAACGGCGAGTATAAACGTCACGTGCATTTTCTATAGCCATTTCAGCGTCCGCAGCTCTTAAACTTCCTACATGTTTATGATCGAGTCCCTGTTTACTTCGTATAAAAACCTCCCAAAGAGGCCATTCTGAATTACTCATTGCGTTTTGTTTTTCGTTAATAGTTTTTTAGAAAAGAGAACAAAAGTCCGTTGTATCAACCGGCTTTTCTCATTCTTTCTTTTTGCTTATCGGCATAAGCTCTGGCAGCTTCACGTACCCACATACCGTTTTCTTTCGCTTTACGTCTGTCGTCGATACGTTTCTTATTACAAGGACCATTTCCTTTGATCACATTGTAAAACTCTTCCCAGTTAATTTCTCCAAACTCCCAATGTCCTGTTTCTTCATTAAACTTCAGATCCGTATCAGGAATAGTTAATCCGATAAGGTGAGCCTGTGGAACAGTGGCGTCAACAAATTTCTGACGAAGTTCATCATTAGTGTGACGTTTAATTTTCCAGGCCATTGACTGAGCCGTATGTTTTGAATCCGCATCACTTGGACCAAACATCATCAGAGCAGGCCACCAAAAACGATTTAAGGCATCCTGAGCCATTTCTTTTTGGATAGGCGTTCCGTTAGCTAATGTTGTCATTATTTCATACCCCTGGCGCTGATGGAAGGATTCCTCCTTACATACACGAACCATTGCACGCGCATACGGTCCATACGAAGTACGGCAAAGAGGTACCTGATTCATAATTGCTGCTCCGTCTACAAGCCATCCAATAGCTCCCATATCTGCCCAACTAAGAGTAGGGTAGTTAAAAATGCTGGAATACTTTGCCTTTCCGGTATGCATATCATCTATTGATTCCTCTCTGTCTGCACCCAGGGTTTCCGCTGCACTATATAAGTACAATCCATGACCTGCCTCGTCCTGTACTTTAGCCAAAAGAACCGCTTTCCTTCTCAGGTTAGGGGCTCTTGTAATCCAGTTACCTTCTGGTAGCATTCCGACTATTTCAGAATGGGCATGTTGGGTAATTTGCCGTATTAATGTTTTACGATAATCGTCCGGCATCCAGTCTTTAGGTTCAATCTTGATATCTTCTTCAATTTTGACCTGAAATTGTTTTTGTAGTTCTATACTATCTTTTTCAGACATAATATGATTCCTCCTCGTTTTTCTCTATTGCAATTTTACGAAATTATTAGCGTTTTTCTTAACTTTTTGTTGAAACATGATAAAAATCATCTGGCTATAAGTTACTTGTGTTTTCTTCCGGACTACCGGGCTATATAAGATACTATCAGACCACAAACAATCGCTATTCCAAAGCTTAACAGTGTCCCTATCATGACATACTCCGTCAACTTCCTGTTTTTTGCTTCACTCAGATCACCAAACCTAAAGATTGATTTTGCTGCCAGTAGAAAACCGATTGCCTGCCAAAAATCAAGTACCACAAACATAAAGATCAGCAGACGTTCAATAATGCCAATATATTTCCCTGCATTTGGTAGGGATTGGTTATTCGTTTCCGCAAGACTTCCTATATAGGAGAGGAGTTCCCGAATGAGTAGGTTTGCCGCAAATATCAAAAAGAATACCCCCGCGATGTAGGCCCAGAAACTTACCGAGTTAAGGAATTTAAACAGGGAAATATCCTGATTTGTCAGGAAGAACCAGATAACAAACAAGCTGATAAGATGTAATAACTGATCCGCAAAGAACCATACCGTTTTTGTTCGTGGTTGTTGAAAATACAGTTTGGCAAGATCAATCCCGTAATGCGTTAGCATAGTTAGCAGGATCAGCAACCAATTAGCAAGATCAAACGTAAATATGAAAAGAAGAACCCCGTGAACAAGTATGTGAAAGTAAAGGGCAGGAGCCATTACCTTTTTCTTCTTCTTTTCTTCGACCCATCTTTGAGACTGAAGAACAAAATCTCCAATAATATGAGCCGTTATCATTTTAATTAGCAGGATCATCTTATTCGCAAAGTTTTAGTAGTTTTTCCCGGAATAATACCTCTGTTTGCATAACCACATCAGCATGCGCTCGTTTCAACCCGTAATTCACCGTGTTTTGTTGAATACCGAGTTGATTTCCGATTTCTTTTTGTTTAATCTGAGGTGTTTCCAGTAGTATTTTCATCATTTGAGCAGAAGAAACTGTCCAGTTATCAGCAGGGATTGATAATAATTGAAAAATAAGATTCAAATCTTTATTTTGCTCTTCCCATGGGGTTCTTATAGCTAGTGTTCGTTTATCTTTTTTAATCTCATCAATTAATTCTCCTGAGAAAACAAAGGCTTCTCCATTGTTTTCAATAACTTTTTCATTTGAATAGGAGTGTGCACCAATACCAATAGCAATTCTAACATCTACGGGTGAGTGATGACGATTCGAAACAGGCTCTATGCTCTTCATCACGGCTTTTATTAGTAATGCTGCTTTTAGAGTATCTTCCGGTTTATCCAACAGAAGCTGAAAAGAATCTCCTCTGAAAATTTCCCAGGTCTCCGGATTGCCGCCCCATCTTTGAAGCTCTTCTTTCAAAGGGAGTAGCCAGCTTTCCGTATTCGCCGATTTCCTGGAATTAATGATATCTCCTGTAAGTACACCTTTCATATTATTATTGAATATCTACGAATATATAGATAAATCACAATATCTACAAATATATAGATAAATTAAATTATCTATGAATATATAGATAAAAGAAAGCCCCTGTATCTAGTGATTAACCATTTACAGGGGCTTTTTTATAAGCAAAAAGAATCTTACCAGATTTCAGCTACTTTTCCTTTCGGATTTCGCATAGGATCTCCTTCTTTTACATCAAATGCCTCGAAAAACTCAGGACAATTCTTTAATGGTCCGTTTATTCGGTACATTCCCGGAGAATGGGGGTCTGTAGCCAATCGTTTTTTCAGTTCTTCATCTTTGTAGTTAATTTTCCACAACTGTCCGAAACCAATAAAGAATCGTTGAGCAGGAGTATATCCATCAATTACTTTACCTGCCTTAAACTCTTCAGTCTTTTTATAAGCATAAAACGCTACAGTTACTCCTCCAAGATCAGCAATATTCTCTCCCATGGTAAGGCTTGAATTGACACACTGATTGTCGAAGGGACAAAAACTATCAAAAGTAGCTCCTAAAAGGTCTGTTCTTTCATTAAACCGGTTTCGATCTTCTTCTGACCACCAATTAGTAAAAGTTCCATCTGCTGCAAATTTAGATCCCATATCATCAAAACCGTGCGTCAACTCATGACCAATCACCATACCAATACGGCTATAATTTACAGCATCTTCTGCATTTTCATCAAAGAATGGAGGTTGCATAATTCCAGCAGGAAAAGCGATTTCATTCAGTAACGGATGATAATACGCGTTTACCATGTGAGGAGGCATTCCCCACTCAGATCGATCCACTTCTTTACCTAATTTACTAAGGTTCTTGTTAATCGAATAAGCTGTTATACTACGGATATTACCAAGATAATCATCCGATGAAATATGGATAGCAGAAAAATCTTCCCATTCATCCGGAAACCCTAATTTTCGGGAAATCGCATTTAGTTTTTCCAACGCACGTTTTTTAGTATCTTCTGTCATCCATGTTCTTGTCTCTAATCTTTCGCGAAAAGCAAGGGTAAGGTTATCTACCAGTTTGTTTACTTTCTCCTGAGCAGACATAGAATAATGTTTATCCACAAATAAACGACCTAAAGCTTGCCCGATCGGAAGCCCTGTTAATTCATTAATAGCCCGTTCTTCTATGGGTTTCATAACTTTGGTTCCACTTAACGTGGTAGAGTAGAAGTCAAAGTTAGCCTGTACAAATTCTTCACTCAAATGTCCTGCATACGTATTGATCAGATTCCAGCTTAAATACGCTTTCCATGCTTCCAGCGGAGTTGTTTTTACTAATTCATTAATACGCTCAAGAAAAACAGGCTGACCTACGACAATCGTATCAAAGTCGATATTATTCATTTGTTTGTAATACCCGGACCAACTCATGTTTTCCGACTTACCTTCAAAAGCATCACGGGAGAATTTGTTGTATGTATTTTCAGGAACACGTAAACTATCCGGCGACATACTTGCTTTTGCCAGATCTTCTTCCAATCCGAAAATAAGGTCTGCTTTTTTCGAAGCAAGCTTTTCATCATCTCCGACAAGACGGAACATGCGGGCGATATGCTTTTTATAGGCTTCCCGGATAGTTGCTTTATCTTCTTTTAGATAGTATGTTTTGTTAGGTAATCCTAATCCTCCCTGACTAAAGTAAGTAATGTGTCCATTTACATTTTTCAGATCCTGACGAACTCCGAAATAGAAAAGTGGACGAACACCTTCGCTGTGTAGTTTAGCAATTACACCAGGAACATCTTTTACACTTTCAATTGATGCTATGTTTTCAAGGTCTTTATGGATAGGAGAGAACCCTAGCTTATTTCGCTCTTTCATATTAGTGAAAGATGTATAATAATCTCCCACTAATTGCTCAGAGCTTCCCGGTTCTGCCTTTTTCTTAGCTGCATCCTTGAGAATTACTTTTAACTTCTCTTTGTTATCCTGATCCAATTCATTAAAACTACCCCATCGGGATTCTGTTTCCGGAACCGGATTGTTTTTTACCCAGGTACCGTTACAAAACAGAAAAAAATCATCTTGAGGACGAATGGATTTGTCCATGTAAGATTGATCAATTACAGCTTTGGGGCTATTACCGGGGTGTTTTTCCTTCTTCTTTCCGTCTCCGGCATCTCCCGCAACCTGCAAGGCAAGGGCACCACTGATAAGTAATTTTATTGTGCTGAACATCATTATTTGGTTTTCAACGAAAGTACAAAAAACCTAAAAAACAATAATGTCTATTCTACGATCGGTTGTCCGGAGGGATAAAAGGAAAAAAGCTTATTTTACCTCTTCATAATCGTCAAAGTCATCATCGTCAGATTTGTCCGAATCCTTTGTATTCCGAAAGTCGGTAAAGTTTGTAGATTGAATCGTTACCGGTGATTTTAACCCCAAAACCTGTAAAATACCTCCAACAAACCGGAAAAGTACATTTAGTAAAAAGAAAAAACCAATTACTTTAAAGATAAAACCAAATATAGGTGTATCGGCAATATTGATAATGCTTTCAACAAACCAGTTTGTTACAGGGTTATAAGAAGTTTCCGGAACAAATACGAATACAGTAAAAAAAGCAATAGCTACAAAAAGAAGAATTACTTCTACTTTTCGATTAAACACTCGTTTTGCGGGCTGCATAAATCCTCGCAAAGCCATTGACATTTGAAGTCGCTGTTCCTTTTTTTGAATTTTACCGATCAGATACATTAGTAGAATCAATCCTGCCACGATATTTCCTGTCTGATCCTCTGCTCCTTTTAATCCAAATTTAGGATCAACAGCAAAGCGTGCTGTAACCGAAACCAAAAAGAAATAATTGATCAGTTTTAACGAATACGTCTCTATTTCATTCCTACTTCTTCCTCCTCTGAAAATTGCTAAAATGGCCATAAATATCCACCAGAGAAATCCAAACACTGCAAAAACAACTCCCAGATGAAAGATGAATTCTAAAATTTTCATTCCGCATTGATTTTGTCCCAAAAATACGTTTAATAATGAACTTTAGCACGGTATTTGCAGAATACTTGATATATTTAGCCACTAAAATTTTAGGTATGTTAAGAAAGATAATGATCGTTTCTCTCATTCTTGCTTCCTCTTTATTAAGAGCCGAGGAAGGAATGATAATCCCAAGTCTTGTTCAGGCTTTCCAGTCGGATATGCAGGCAAAAGGGATGAAGTTAAGTGCAGAAGATATTTATTCGGTAAATAACTCCAGTATGAAGGATGCGGTTCTTCATTTCAACGGAGGGTGTACAGCCGAAATAGTATCTGATCAAGGGCTTATACTTACAAACCATCATTGCGGATACTACCAGATTCAGCAACATTCTTCTCTTGAAAATGATTATTTGAAATACGGATTCTGGGCAATGGATAAATCAAAAGAGTTGCCTAATGAAGGACTTTTCGTTACTCGTATTGTTCGAATAGAAGATGTAACTAAAGCTGTTTTACAAGGAACAGAAAGTTTGAAATACGTTCCTCAGGTAGAAGCTAAAATTAAGGAAAATGCAGGGAAACTGATAGAAGAGATCAAAAACACTACGCATTATGAAGCTCAGATCAAGGCATTTGATTACGGGAATAGTTACTACATGCTGGTTCAGGAGAAGTTTACAGACGTTCGTCTGGTAGGAGCCCCTCCTTCTTTTATTGGTAAGTTTGGAGGAGATACCGATAACTGGGTCTGGCCTCGTCATACGGGAGACTTTTCTGTTTTCAGAGTATATGCAGGAAAAGATAATAAACCGGCACCATACTCAGCTGAAAATGTTCCTTATAAACCACTTCATCACTTTCCTGTAAATATCACTAACAGAGAAGAAGGTGAGTTTACAATGGTTTACGGTTTCCCGGGAATGACAGAACAACATGTTACCTCAGAGTACCTCAAGTATGTTATGGAAAAAGACCGTCCTGTACGTATTGAAATGCGGGAAAAATCTCTGGAGGTGATCGATGCAGCTATGAAAGCAAGTGATAAAACACGAATTCAGTATGCCTCTAAACAATCCCGTATCGCAAACGCGTATAAAAAATGGATTGGACAAATCGATGGTCTCCGTCGCTTGAATGCGCAGCAAATCAAAAAAGATAGAGAAGCAGAATACACAGACCGTGCAAATGCTAATCCGGAGTGGAAAAATAAGTACGGAACCGTTGTAAAGGCACTTATAGAGCTATTTAAGGTGTATGAAGAATATGAAATGGCGGATGCTGTAATTATCGAATATATTTTCTATGGACCGGAGTTCTTACGACTGGCACGAAGCGTAGAAAGTATTACTGACAATTATGCGAAATGGTCAGAAAATGGTGAATGGGAAGAAAGAAAAGGTGCAATTGTAGCTTCTATCCAAAAGCACTTTAAAGATTACGACGTGCAGGTAGATCAGGCTATTTTTGACAGAATTTCGCCTGTGGCAAAAAAACATTTGAAAGAAGAGTTTCACCCATTGTCTTTTAAAGAAAAAAGCACTGAAGATCTTTCTTCTCAGATCTATGGAAAATCGATGTTGGTAAATGAGGAAAAGCTAGTTGGTTTTATCGAGAGTATGAGTACAAAATCGATGAAAAAATTAGAGAAAGATCCGGGGTATTTGTTATATCGTGATTTATGGGATGTACGTGCCGGACAGTTGGCGCAGAATCTACAAACCTATCAGGGAGAGCTGGATTTGATGATGAAAGTATATGTAGCAGGTAAGTTGGAAATGTTTCCCGAAAAAAATCACTGGGCGGACGCAAACAGTACTTTACGGGTTACTTACGGACAGCTTGAAGGTTCTGCTCCGAGAGACGGTATGTTATACACTCACTACACTACAGTAGACGGGATGATCGAAAAGTACTATTCAGGGAACGAGGATTTTGATCTGGACGACCGTATGATGCAACTGTATACTAAAAAGGAATACGGTCAGTACGCTCAGGATGGTGAACTTTGGGTATGTTTTTCAGGATCAAATCATACAACCGGCGGAAACTCAGGTTCTCCGGCATTAAATGCAGAAGGACACCTGATCGGAATTAACTTTGACCGTACCTGGGAAAGTACAATGTCTGATTTTATGTTTGATACCTCTCGTTGCCGTAACATCATGGTGGATATGCGTTATGTACTGTGGGTTATGGATGTATACGCAGGTGCCGGACATTTAGTAGAAGAAATGACACTGATTAAATAAAAGAAATTAATGTTTCAGATAAACCCTTTCGGCTTTTGTTCGAAAGGGTTTTCTTATTTTTAGCAAGTGATTGTAAAAGAAAAGCAACAAGTAGAAACCGTTCTGGAAAGTATCCGGATGGAAGCTTATTGTTTGGGGAAATTACAAACAATCACTACCCGGAAAGGGATAAAAAAGGCAGTAAAGAGGGGAGAGATTCTTTTAAACGGACAACCAGGGCAGGGATCTGTTTTTGTGAAACCCGGAGATTTGATAGAGGTTGTTGAACCGGAATCCGGGAAAGGATTTAAAGTCTTCCCGATTGACCTGGATGTTGTTTATGAAGATGAGTGGTACGCTGTTATTAATAAACCTCCGGGATATCCGGTTAGCGGTAATTATTTTAAAACAATTGAACACGCATTACCTTATAATTTGAAACCGTCAGCAGAAAAAGATGCTTTACCCTTTCCATTACCGTGTCATCGTTTGGATAGATCCACATCCGGTTGTTTACTGATAGCTAAAACCCGTGAAGCACGTGTGAAGGCCGGTGAGTTATTTGAGAAAGGTGAAGTAGATAAAATGTATCATGCAGTTGTTGTTGGTGAGGGAGTTAGTGATTGTTATTTAAACTTTTTAATCAATGAAAAAGAATCGCTTTCATCCATAAAGAAAATAGCAAGTTCACCTTCGCTCAGTAATGATGCAGTCCACCTTGTTGAATTAATTCCTTTTACCGGAAGAACCCACCAACTTCGTATACATTGTGCAGAAGCAGGACACCCTATTCTTGGCGATCCGTTATACGGAACCCCTAAGGCAAGACTGAAAGGTAAAGGACTGTTTCTGGCATCCACACAACTTTCGTTTATGCATCCTTTTCTACACAAACAGATTGTTGTTTCTGTGCCTGCTCCTGCAAAATTTCTACGCTTTATGGAGAATGAAAAACGACGTTTTGAAAAGTTTGTTTCAGAGAAGAGAAACGTTAATTAATAGGAAGAAAAGAGACGTCACCCCAAAGGAATCATTACCTTTGTAAAAACAAAATTTGTAGCATGAGCAAGGAAGTAAGGAGTTTGGAACCACATGCTTTGTGGAGTCATTTTGCAGATCTTAATGCGGTTCCGCGCCCAAGTAAAAAAGAAGAACGTGTTATACAGTTTATGGTTGATTTCGGGAACAAACTGGGACTTGAAACACTCGTAGATCGTATCGGTAATGTAATTATAAAAAAGCCGGCCACTCCGGGCATGGAAAACAGGCAGACCGTTATTCTTCAATCTCACCTTGACATGGTACATCAGAAAAATGGTGATACACAATTTGATTTTGACAATCAGGGAATTGAAATGATTGTAGATGGTGATTGGGTAAAAGCTAACGGAACTACACTCGGAGCCGATAATGGAATTGGTGTTGCTGCTATTATGGCTGTTCTTTCTGCTAAGGGAGAAGATGTAAAACACCCGGCAATAGAAGCATTGTTTACAATTGATGAGGAAACAGGAATGACCGGAGCTATGGAACTTGATCCGGCTCGTTTGTCCGGCTCAATACTCCTTAACCTGGATACAGAAGATGACGATGAATTATCGATTGGATGTGCAGGCGGGATTGATACCAATACAACACAGACGTATCAGGAGATCCCAACTCCTCCGGATGCTGTGGCATACGTTCTCAAGATCCGAGGACTCAAAGGTGGTCACAGTGGAATGGATATTGACAAAGGAAGAGGGAACGCTAATAAGTTAATGAATCGTTTGTTGTACGATATGGACGACAGAGTTGCATTACATATTGCATCGATAGACGGAGGTAGCCTTCGCAATGCCATTCCCAGAGAATCGACTGCAATAGTTATTGTTCCTGCATCCAATACGGAAGCTTTTGAAGCTTCGTTTAAAGAACGAACGAACGAAATCTTAAAAGAATATCACGTAATAGAGCCAGATTTACGTATTCTTAGTGAAAAGACAGCAGCTCCGGCAATGGTAATGGAACCTAAGGCACAACGCAATTTTGTGAATGCAATTTATAGCTTACACAATGGTGTGTACCGAATGAGTCCGGATATCGCAGGACTTGTAGAAACTTCTTCTTCATTGGCAAGAGTGATTGTGAAAGAGGGTAAAATCGTTACACAATCTCTTCAAAGAAGTAGTGTGGAAAGTTCGAAGATGGACGTTGCAAATACGATACGTACTACCTTTGAGAACGCGGGGGCAACAGTTGTGCAGGAAGGGGATTACCCGGGATGGCAACCCAATCCCGATTCTCCGATATTAGGTGTTATGGGGAATCTATATAAAGATATTTTTAAAGGAAATCCGGATGTGAAAGCTTGTCACGCAGGATTAGAATGCGGGATTTTAGGAAAACACCTTCCGGATACAGATATGATTTCGTTCGGTCCAAATATTCGACATGCACACTCTCCAGATGAATGCGTTCAGATTTCTTCCGTACAAAAGTTCTGGAGCTTCTTATTGTCTACACTCGAAGAGATTCCATCTATATAAGAAGGGGTAATTCGGAGTTTATCGTCTGATTATAAGCTTGTGATATAAGTCACAGTAAATGTGTTTGGTTTTTTCAAACTTTGGAGAAAGTTACTCAATCAAAAAGAAAAAACATGGCAAAACACATTCAAATCTTAGTAATAGGAGGAGGAACCGGGGGTATTATGGTTTCTGCTCAATTGAAACGAAAAGCTCCGGAATTACAGGTTGCCATCGTAGAACCTTCGGACAAACATAAATATCAGCCTGCCTGGACATTAGTAGGTGCCGGTAATTACTCTATGCAAAAAACGATTCGGAAGGAAAAAGATTTTATTCCTGAAGGAGTCGAGTGGATTCAATCCTATGCAACGGAATTACAACCGGATAACAATACAGTAGTGTTAGGAAACGGAAATACAATTACCTATGACTATTTGGTTCTTTCTCCCGGACTCGTGATGGATTTGGATGCACTTCCCGGTCTAAAAGAAAGTTTGGATAAAGGTCTTGTCTGTAGTAATTATACTGACCCGGAGCATACGTGGGAAGTTCTCCGCAATTTCAAAGGAGGGAATGCCGTATTTACGCAACCGGGAACTCCCATAAAATGCGGAGGTGCTCCTCAGAAAATCATGTATCTCGCAGAACACTACTTCAGAAAGAAAGGAATCCGTGATAAAACCAATGTGGTTTTTGCTACTCCCGGGTCTGTAATCTTCGGAGTGAAAGAATTTGCACGACCACTAAACAAAATTATTCACGATCGCGATATACTCTTTAAGCCTTACTATCTTCCTGTTCGGATTGATGCTGAAAAGCAAATGATTTATTTTAAGTACGCTGAACCGGGGGATAATGGGTGTGTTATTACGGAAAACAATAAAATACAGGAATCAATAGTTGGTGATTCGGAAATAGCGATGCCATTCGACATGCTTCATCTGGCACCTCCTCAGGCAGCCCCCGAATTTATAAGAAATTCACCATTAGCTTTTCAGGACGGACCTTCTAAAGGGTGGGTAAGCGTTGATATTCATTCGTTACAACACACAAAATATGATAATGTATTTGCAGTAGGGGATGTGGCTGCTTTACCAACAGCAAAGACAGGA
Source organism: Wandonia sp. (assembly GCF_984588085.1). NCBI lineage: Bacteria > Pseudomonadati > Bacteroidota > Flavobacteriia > Flavobacteriales > Crocinitomicaceae > Wandonia > Wandonia sp. The sequence continues at coordinate 60,982 of NZ_CFIGVI010000003.1, read as the reverse complement.
GCTGCCATCCGAAAACAGGCTCCGGTTGTTGTGGCTCACCTCATAGCATTAACTAAAACCGGGAAACTATCCACTAAAAAATACGATGGCTATTCTTCGTGTCCGTTGGTCACAGGATATGGAAAGATGTTGTTGGCAGAATTCAAGTATAACAACGTAAGAGACAGCGATCCTTTACTTAGTAAGTTCTTTAACCTGACTAAACCTTCCTGGTTTATGTGGATTCTAAAACGGTATGTATTGCCGTATCTATACTGGAAAAAAATGCTACGAGGAAAAATGTAAGAGATACGATTGTGTTATTCCACAGAAAGGTTCTGAAGCAGGTCTACTTTAGAATAGCCATATAGAGCAGCTACCTTAAGAATAACATGCTCAATAGTACTGTTAGGACATGACGCTCCGGAACTAATCAGAATAGTTCCGGGGCGATTTTTGTTTATCACTGCATGACTTATTCTATATTCCTGTGATAACAGGTCAAAATGTTCTATTGCTCCATCGGGAAGAATAGAATTTTCGTCCCGGATAAAGTAAGTCGGCAACTTTTCAAGAGCCAGTTCTACCAGATGTGTAGTATTTGAACTTTTATGACCACCGATAATCAAAGCAAAGTCAGCTTCTTCCCGGATAAGACTTTTTACTGCCTGTTGATTATCATTCGTAGCATAACACAACGTATCGCGTGTATCTTCAAAATGTTCGGAAAGAGATTCTTCACCATACTTTTCTATCATCACACTTTTCAGATAATCTGCTATTTCCTGTGTCTCTTCTGCTAAAAGAGTAGTTTGATTGACAACTCCTATTCGGGTCAAATCCTTTTCGGCATTAAATGTGTCTGAATAGCGTCCCGGGAAATGTGTCGTAAACTCTTCGGGAGATACAACTCCTGAAATAAACTCACCGAGCAAGACAGCTTCCTCCATATTCCGGATAACAAGTGCCTTTCCTTTTTCTGCGGCGTGTGAAAATGTAGCACGTGTTTCCTCATGTTCGGGTTTACCGTGAATAATAATGGTTGCTTGTTTGTTTGCTAATTGTCGGGATCGTTTCCACACCAATTCAACAAAAGGGCAAGTTGTATCATAATTTGTAGTTCGTATCCCTTTACACTGCAAAACACGTTCTGTTTCGAGTGTAGTACCAAACGCAGGAATCATTACAATGTCATCTGATGTTATCGTATCCCAGGGAATCAATTGCTCACCGGTAGTTGATTGAATGAAACGAATTCCGTTTTCCTCAAGATCCTTGTTTACAAGAGGATTATGAATCATTTCACTTAAAAAGAAGATCCGTTTATCCGGATATTTATGTAATGTATCGTATGCTTTTTCGATGGCTTGCTCAACACCAAAACAAAAACCAAAATGACGGGAAATTTTAAAGGTGAGGTCACCTGTAGACCAAATCGTGGGAGAAAAATCGCGTATACCATCAACTTTTTTCGGGCGATTCTTTAATCGGCGAATCAATTCTGAATCAAACTGTTGAGGTATATTAAACTTTTTCATTCTGAACGAATGTAAGTAAAAATAAGGAACGAATACGGGATTATTGTATATTCGGCGGAAATAAAATTGAAAAAATGAAACGAATATTTAGTACATCTAAAAATCCTGTAGCAGTTGATTTCTGGTTGTTGTTTTTACGCGTTTTCGGAGGAGCGTTTATGATTACTCACGGACTGCCAAAAATGGAAAAATTAATGGCAGGAGGTGAAATTAGTTTTTACGATCCCTTTGGTTTTGGGGATACTTTTGCTTTGGCCTTAGCTGTGTTCGCAGAGGTAATTTGTACTTCATTACTGATTATCGGTTTACTCACACGTCCCGCGGCTATTTTTCTTGTAATTACTATGGCTGTAGCTGCTTTTATGGCGCATGCAGGAGATCCGTTCGGGAACAAGGAAATGTCACTACTATACTTATTAATTTACGTGACTATTCTGGTTACCGGTGCAGGTCGTTTTAGTATTGATTACCTGATTAGCGGGAAAAAGTAATTAAGCTTTTGAGACAGCTCTTTTCGGTTTTTTTAGAAGTGCGTTACCTAATACGCCGATTAAGATCAAGAAAATTCCGGCAAGGGCTGTCCAGCTTAACACTTCTCCAAACAACAACAAACCGATAAAGAATGCATAAATTGCTCCCAGGTATTTAAAGGGTGTGATTTTTGCCGCACCTCCTTCATGCAGAGCCTTTGTCATGAATACTTGTGCGAATTGGGTGAACAAACCTATAATTAACAAAAACAACCATTCTATTCCCCGCGGCATTACAAAATCAAAAAGACACCAAATTCCCATAATAGGTGTTGCTATTAGAGGAAAGTAAAGTACAATATTGAGAGCAGAGTCAGTTTCTTTGCATTTTAGAATAGCAGTATAAGCAACACCTGAAAAAACAGCAGACATAATTCCCATCAAAATCCAGAAAGGAGGAATTTCAGATGCATTTAGTGATTCTGGATCCGAATTTCGAAGCGATATAACAGCAATTCCGATCAGAGCAATCGCAAAAAACAGCCATTGAAGAGGATTTACTTTTTCTTTGATAATCCAGATAGCAAATAATACAGTGAAAAGAGGGGAGAGATACTGTACGGTAACTGCAACGGCAAGTGGTAATTCTTTAAGCGTATAAAAGAAGGTCGTAAGTGCCATTACACCAAATACACCTCGTATAATTAACCACTTTTTATTCGTCCCCAGCAAGGGAAGACGTTTTTTCTTTAATAGAGCTGCTGTAATACTAAGAGAAATCAGGGAACGAAAGAAAACAAGTTCATGAGTGGGATACTCCTGAATATTCGGTGTAAGTACAGTTGGTTTACCCAATAGCTTAACAAAAACGTTGACCAGTGAAAAACACAACGTCGATAAAAGGATATATTGAATCCCCTTACTGACCGTTACTTTTCTGGATTTTTTTACAAACGTACTATCAGTATTCAACTTGCACTTTCATTACCTCGTCAATAAACTCTCGCACACACCCATTTCCTCCTTTATTTCTGAGGATACAATCGACTTGTTGAAGAACAGCAGGGACAGCATCAGCCGGAGCTGCAGTATAACCAATGGATTGCATCACCTGTAAGTCATTTACATCATCGCCTATCATGGCAACCTGGTGGAGTCCGATATTCAGTTTTTCGCACCATTCTTTCAAAATGTCCAGTTTCTGACCACGTCCAAGGTAAAAATGCTGAATTTTTAACATTTCAGCTCTGTGGCGAACCATTTCTCCCTTAAAACCGGAAGAAATAATACCTACCTGAAAACCACTTCGCGTGAGGTGAATAATCCCCATACCATCTTTCGTGTTGAACTTTTTCAATTGTTCGCCACTATCAGAAAAGTACATTCCTCCATCTGTCATAACACCATCTACATCCAAAATCAATAACTTAATATCTTTCGGAAATGGTTTCCTCTCGGAAGAATGATATAAAAGTTCACTTTCAGAAACTCCTAATAATTCGCAAATCTCCTTCAAACGAACCAGGGGTAAATCAGCAATTACCTGTACACCAAATTGTTCACAAAAATTTGCTTCTTTACGACCAGATTGTGCAATCAGAAACCGAATACGATCAAACAGGTTCATGTTTTTAGATCATTTTTCTACCTACAGCCTGTGCAACAGGTTGAAGTGATTCATACAAGGCTGTAAATTCTTCGTGCGTCAACTGCTGAGAAGCATCTGATTTAGCAACTTTCGGATTCGGATGTGTTTCAATTAACAAACCGTCTATTCCCATTGCCACGCATGCGCGGGCAAGATCAGGAACACCATACGCAAATCCCATCGCATGAGAAGGGTCAAGGATAACAGGTAAATTTGTGTACTCTTTCAGATACGAAACCCCACAAAGATCAAGTGTAAATCGTGTTTTTGTCTCAAAAGTACGAAGCCCTCTCTCGCAAATAACTACATTGCTGTTTCCTCCGGACAAGATAAATTCTGCAGCCTGCACTGTCTCTTGCAACGTAGAACCAAAACCTCTTTTTAATAGAACCGGTTTGTTAGACTTGGAAGAAGCCCTAAGAATTCCCTGATCATACATGGCTTTGGCACCAATTTGAATTACGTCAGAATATTCAATAATCTCATCGATGTGAGTAGCATCACGAGCCTCAGTTACTACGGTAAGTCCGTATTCTTCTCTCATTTTTGCCAGTAACTTCAGTCCTTCAAGCCCTAATCCCTGAAAACTATAAGGCGATGTTCTCGGTTTGTAACATCCGCCTCTTAAAGCTGTCAATCCAAGTGATTTTATCAATTCAGCGGATTGACGAATCTGTTCTTCACTTTCAACGGAACAGGGACCTCCGATAAGAAGCGTATTATTCGTGTCACCACCAATGGTTACAGAACCTATGGTAACCTTTCTCGTTTGCTCTTTGTATTCGCGAGAAGCCAGTTGTATATCGTCTTTAAACGTCCAAAACTTTTCAGTTACACTTTCCAGTGCATCTGGAACTTCCCGAAGTCCTGAAGAGGTAATCAAGATGTTTTTCTCCTGATCCACAATGTGAAAAGCTTTATTAGACTGAGCCAAATCTTTGGCCTGATCAATACTTACAGATGCTTTTAATTCAATAATCATATTATAATTCTCCTTTAATCAGATTAACAAAAGTAACAATTCCACGTGCTTTATGTTCGCTATCGACAATTGGAAGATAGCTCAGTGGAAATGATTGTCTTCGTATAAATGACAGCATATCCTTCACGCTCATTTCATCCTGAGCTGTGACCGGATGCCGGTTAATAATTTCTGTAGGTTCCAATTGATTGAAATCATCAATATGCTTCAACAGTCCTTTACGTACATCGGCGTTTGAAATAATTCCAATCAATTCTTCTTCAGCGTTTTCAACCATGCAGAACCCAAGTTCTCCATGTTCAATCGTCTCCAGAATACGCTGCATCGTCAACTGCTCCAGTTTAACAATAGGGGATTCATCCCGGGTACGCATAAAATCTCGCACTTTATACTGGGAGTGAATATCCCTTTGCGTAAGGTTCATTAGCGCCTCACCAATTGATGTCGCATTAAATAAATAAGATCCTGAAACTGAACTGTATACTCCCAGATTGCGAAGAATAAAAGAGACTTCCGCATTCACACCTCCATCAACATGTACTCGTTTGGTTGGGAACATTCGCATAAAATCCCGGATTTTCCTGAAATTCACTTCATCAAAACGACCTCCGGACTGACCGGGAACGGTAGCCATAATAAGAATAAAGTCAAAATGAGAGTACTCGTTAAATACATCTACAGGAGTAGGGGTGATTATTGCAATTCCCTTATGCCCGCTAATATCCTGAGGGATGACCAGTTTTGATGTCAGATTTTCATATTGAAACGTAACAAATTCAACCGGATTATTTCGTAAAGCGTCAAAATACTTTTCTGGTTCCTCTGTAATAATATGCAGATCTATCGGAGTATTTGTCCGTTGTCTGATTCGTTGAATATCTTCAAAAACAGAGAGGTCATCATTACAGTCCACATGAATAAGATCTACCTGATGGTTTTGTAAATCGTCGATTATTTCATCAAGAGACCGCTTTTTATCAGAATATATGGAGGCAGATATTTTCATTGTTTGTTTTATTCAAAAGGTGAAACCGAACGATTAAACTGGTTATCGCTGATCCTGATTTCAAAATGTGAATCGGGAAATACTACCGAATCAATTCGACTTTGCAGGTCTCTCATTACCAGTTGCACATCAAAAGGAATATCTCTCATCAGATTCGTATCTGAAGGAATCATATTAAGAATAATGGTTCGATTCTTTTTTCTGAGTTGCATATATTGAGGTTTAACACCGTTAAAATGATTTTCCAACCAGAAATTCAGAAGGGAAGAAGCCTGTTTTTTTGTAACAGGTTCTTTGTAATAGATAGTTACATTATCCGCCTGTACGTGTTTTCCATAATCATCTACACAAGAAGTGAAAATAAAGATAGGTACTACGAAGAACAAAAATTTTAACGTTTGGATAAGTCTATTCACGTATTACGTACAATTTTTGTTGTAAATATACAAAATATTAGGGGCAATCTGTTCAAAAAAAGTAGTGAAATAAGCTTCCGGAAAAGGGTTACACCGCTAATTCATGAACCTTCCGCAACGCAAATTCAAGTTGCTGTTCCGGAGTCATATTCGTATTGTCTAAAACGATGGCATCCTTCACCTGAATCAACGGGCTTTCCTTCCTGGATGTGTCGATACGATCTCTTTCCATCAGGTTTGTCAAAACTTCCTCTCGCGTGACGTTCCGTCCTTGTTCTGTCAACTCTTTAAAACGTCTTTCTGCGCGCACTTCAGGAGAAGCCGTCACAAATAGTTTCAATTCTGCATCCGGGAAAACTACAGAACCAATATCCCTTCCATCCATCACAACGCCGCCGTTTTTACCCATTTCCCGCTGTAACTGAACAAGCTTTTCACGAACTTCACGAATGGTGGCAATTTCTGAGACATACCCGGCAACCTCCATCGATCGGATTTGTTTTTCGACATCCTTTCCATTCAGAAAAAGATGTTTTTTTTCATCTCCTTCTACCGAAGCAAAACTAAGTTGAATCTGCTCCAATTTTTGAGTTAATTTCTCTTTATCGACTGTTCCATTTATAATACATCCGTTTTCAATGGAGTAAAGTGTAACACCACGATACATCGCCCCTGAGTCTATGAATACATAATTCAACTTTTTCGCCAGTGCACGGGCTAATGTACTCTTACCACAGGAAGAATAACCGTCAATTGCTATCGTAATGGGTTGCATAATCTAGTTGTTAGGAGATAACTGTTCAAGAAATTCTTCCATCGTCAATTGCTCATATTCCTCAGGAATTGAAAACATTTCTGCAGCTATTTCCCGTTCGTCCAGCCGGACTAATTCATAATTCACCTGATCGCCCTGAACAATTAAATCGTACTGTAAAGGAAGCCCCGGAATTTGTTTATCGTACACGTCAATCATGTATCCCGGATAGGATTTACTGTAATAAACCTGAACCGGCTCTTTCAGATGTTCTCCGGAAATGGAAAGGCATTTAGCTTTAAATTGGCCTACTTTGGTAGATTTACAATTTTTCTTTACCGAATAATTTTTCTGAAGAGTGTCTTTTTTTAAATCCTGAAGAAGTGCCAGCTTTTTTCCATTGAAATCGAGTAGGAGGACAGCTGTGTTTTTTTTAAAATCTTTAATATAGACTTGTTTTCCCATTTGCGTTTTTGTTTCAACGCGTACCTTTTCTTGTTTTACATAGTAATTTATATACTCAGCGCTGTCTGAAGTAATTTGTTGCTGAACAGGATCATTAGTTATATACGTAAGTTTCCCTTCGAAACTATACTCCTGAGAACAGGATGAAAAACTAAACAGGACAAAAAACAAAAGTCCCAGATATTTGGATTGTACTGTAATCATGATTGCAAAATAAAGAGATTTTCGGAGAAATAAAGGCATATAATGAAAACAAAAAAGTCCGGAAGTGATTTTCTTCCGGACTCCTGTAAGTATATAGTCTAAGCTATCTTAGTTTTTTTCTGCTGCAGCTTTTGATGCACAACAACTTTTTCCTTCAGTTTTCTTAGCTGAACAAGATGCTTTTGCTTCCGTTTTTTCCTTATCCGCACAGCAAGATCCACCTTTTTTCTTTTTCTTCTTTTTATCGTCGTCTCCTTGTTTTACAACTTCGATGTTATTTGAGTTCATGGCGTAAACTGTAGCTCCCATAGAACCTACAAACATTGCCAAAGAAAGTACTACAAATGCTTTTTTCATGGTATTCTTTTTTTGTAAATATACGATTTTTTTTAATATAAATGTTCCTAAATGGTTGCCAGTAGAGTTTTGATTCCCTTTACTTTATCACCAATTTTCACTTTCACTTCTGCATCCATCGGAAGAAACACATCAATTCTTGAGCCAAATTTAATAAAACCGAATTCAGAACCCGAAGTTACCTGATCTCCTTCTTCCGGGTAATAGACAATCCGACGTGCAACAGCTCCGGCAATTTGACGAAATAACACTTCTTTTCCTGAGATATGTTCAGTAACAATTGTACTTCTCTCATTTTCAGTTGAACTTTTCGGATGCCAGGCTACAAGGTATTTCCCGGGATGATACTTAACGTACTTAATAATTCCTGAAACAGGGTGAAAGTTAGCATGCACATTCAAAGGGGACATGAATATCGAAATCTGAATACGTTTATCATGAAAGTACTCTGTTTCTTCTACTTCTTCTATAACGACTACTTTTCCATCAGCAGGGCATAATACATCATGGTCCTCAAAGATCGGTTTTCGAATCGGAACTCTGAAAAACTGGATAACTAATATCGCTACAACGATAAAACCTACTGATAATAGCCAGAACAACCATCCCTGACGAATACTGTCAAACAGGTAAAAGTTACCCAATTGCAGAATGGTCAGAATGACACAGGTCCAGATTATAATAGTAAAGCCTTCTTTATGAAGTTTCATAGATTACTGTTTTTTTGCGTATTGGTGTCAAATTTAGAAATAAATAAAATGCAAAATCAAAAAAAGCGGTGCAGCAAAGAATGTAGCATCAAATCGATCCAGAATTCCTCCATGACCGGGGAGTATATTACCGGAATCCTTAATGTTGAGACTGCGTTTCATCATCGATTCAAATAAATCACCGATAATTGCTGCCGGTGCAACAATCAATGCTGCTATCAGCCAAAATGTAAGATCTAAGCCTGAAAAGTGTGAAATAAGGTAACCTGCCAACAAGCTAAAAAGAAGACCTCCAATAGTTCCTTCCCATGTTTTTTTTGGTGAAAGCCTTGGAAACAAGGGGGTTTTTCCGAAAAACTTCCCGGACAGAAATGCAAAAGTATCGTTGGTCCAAACGATAAGAAGCATTCCAATAGGAAAAATGGCTTCAAAAGGAAAATTAGCTTTCCCACGTAATAAAATCAGAACAAACAAGGGAAACACTATGTAGAACCAACTGAAAAGGCTCAGAGAAACATTCTGTATCGGATTATTTTTACTTCGGAATAGTTCTGTTATCATTACGACAAAGGGCAGCACTCCAAGTACAGCAGGAATCCAGATAATCCGTTGATCAGGCCAACTCAACCAGGTCAGACAAAGTCCTGAAAAAAGTATAACACCGCCGGTAATTCCTGTAAAGCGTTCCGGTCCCTCATTTTCTTTTTGAAAGATTCTGTAAAACTCTGCTAATCCCAAACCGGCAAACAATCCCATTACAGCAATAGCACTCCACACGCTCCAGGTTAATCCTACAATGATAAGAGCTATAAATACAGCTCCAGTAAGACTTCTGACCAAAATATCTTTCATGTATTATAAACTTTCAGCAAAGATACTTTTTATCAGTAAACAAAAAAGCCCATCAATGTTGATGGGCTTTCTGTTTTTATATCTTGTTATTTTTATTCTTTGGGTTGCTTTTCCGGTTCTTCCATCTCCGATCCATTTTTACTCTCAGAAGGAGCAGGGGAGTTGTTTTCGGTTTCTTCAGAATCTTTCTTTTCGTCTGCCTGTTCAATAATTTCTTTGGCAGCTTCTTTTAATTGTTCTTCCGGTTCGAGACTATCCCATGGACGCTCACCGAAAATTTCTACAAGATCTTCTTTAAAGATCACCTCTTTCTGAAGTAACTTTTCAGCAAGAGCAGTCAACTTATCCTGATTCTCGGTTAACAATTGTTTTGCACGCTTATATTGACCTTCAATAATCTTGCTTGCCTCCTCATCAATTGTCTTTGCAGTATCCTCAGAATAGGGTTTAGAGAAAGAATATTCGCTTCTTCCCTGTGAGTCATAATATGAAATGTTTCCTACCTTATCGTTTAATCCATAAATAGAAACCATTGCGTATGCCTGCTTAGTTACTTTTTCAAGATCGCTCAAAGCACCTGTTGAGATCTCACCGAAGATAACTTCTTCCGCAGCACGACCTCCAAGGGCAGCACACATTTCATCAAGAATCTGATTAGTTCTGGTAATACTTCTTTCTTCCGGAAGGTACCAGGCAGCTCCCAGTGATTGCCCACGAGGGACAATTGTTACTTTTACCAAAGGGTGTGCGTAACGCAATAACCAGGAAACAGTAGCATGTCCTGCTTCGTGGAACGCAATGGCTCTTTTCTCTTCTTTAGAGATAATTCTGTTTTTCTTCTCAAGTCCTCCGATAATCCGGTCAACAGCATCTAAAAAGTCCTGAAGTTCTACTGCAGTCTTTTTCTTCCGGGCTGCAATTAAAGCTGCTTCATTACATAAATTAGCGATGTCAGCCCCTGAGAAACCGGGAGTTTGTTTTGCAAGAAAATCAATATCTACCTTATCCTGAAGCTTAATCGGTTTAAGGTGTACCTGGAAAATTTCTTTACGTTCATTCAGATCCGGCATATCTACATAAATCTGACGGTCAAAACGCCCGGCACGCATTAAAGCACGATCCAGAATGTCAGCACGGTTAGTCGCAGCAAGAATAATCACTCCGGAATTTGTTCCGAAACCATCCATTTCAGTAAGAAGCTGGTTCAATGTGTTTTCCCGTTCATCGTTTGATCCCATGTTGGCATTTTTACCACGGGCACGACCAATTGCATCAATCTCATCAATAAAGATAATTGCTGGAGCTTTTTCTTTAGCCTGTTTGAAAAGGTCACGAACACGAGAAGCTCCGACACCTACAAACATTTCTACGAAATCAGACCCTGAAAGGGAGAAGAAAGGAACTTGTGCCTCTCCTGCAACAGCTTTCGCTAATAATGTTTTACCTGTTCCCGGAGGGCCCACCAAAAGTGCACCCTTAGGTATTTTAGCTCCTAATTCTGTATACTTTTTTGGATTTTTCAAGAAATCTACAATTTCCTGCACTTCTTCTTTTGCCCCTTCTAGACCTGCTACGTCTTTAAACGTAACATTGGTACCTTTTCCTTTTTCGAAGAGCTGTGCTTTTGACTTCCCGATATTAAAAATCTGTCCGCCACCTCCGGCACCTCCGCTCATACGACGCATCATAAAGAACCAAAGACCAAAAATCAACAGGATCGGCAAGGAGTAAGTCAACAGCACCTGCAACCAGTTTACCCGATTGTCAATTTTGTAGTCAATTTGTCCCTGACCGGCTTCAGATAACTCTGAATTCACCTCTTTCAACTGATCCATAAAGAATTTAGGCTCAGGAGGAGTAAAAGTCAGTTGAGGAGATTCTCCGAAACTCCCTTTAGACTTGGATAAATTTTTGTACTTTTTATCGCGGTCTTTGAGGTCTTCCAACCGATCATCAGCGATAAAGACTTCAACTTCCTGATTGTTAATAATGATGATTTTTTCGACATAGCCATCTTTTGCCAGTTCGAAGAAATCATTTGTAGAGATTTCACGGGTGTTTCCCCCTGAAGTAAAAACCTGAAGCGCAATAATACCGACTGCGATTATTGCATAAATCCAATAAAAATTGAATGACGGCTTGTTTGTTTTATTTGACTTTTCTTTCGACATAATGTGTCTTGCTAATAAGTTACTGGAATTTATCTAAGTTCTCAATGTCTGTCCGTTTGGCATCTGCCCACAAATCCTCAAGGTCATAGAACGACCGGACATCTTTATAGAATACGTGTGCAACAACGTTTACATAATCAAGAAGCACCCACTCAGCATTTGCTTTCCCTTCGATATGCCAGGGTTTCTCTTTCAGATTTTTACGTGTGAAGCGAACAACAGAATCGGCAATACCTTCTACTTGTGTGGAAGAATCTCCTGAACAAATAATAAAGAAATCGGTAACCGAACCCTGTGTTTTTCGCAAATCAAGAACCGTGATGTCCTTGGCGTTATTCTCCTGCATTCCCTCTACGATCGCGTCGCAGAGAATTTTCGAATCTATTTCCTGATGTAATTTTACCATTCTATTCTTTCAATGACTTGCAAAGCTAATTAAATTTTAATTTTACCGCTGAATTTACTTCAATTCTCAAAGTATGAATTATTCGCAAATTCCGGTCAAACTTATCGAACTCGAATCTGTTGATTCTACTAACAATTACATTGCCAAAAAGGTTCTTACAGGTGATTTAATTCCCGGTACGGTCGTTTTGGCGGAAAAGCAGACGGAAGCCCGGGGACAAAGGGGGACAAAATGGCAGAGTTTGGCAGGTTTAAACAGTACTTCATCTATTTTTCTTACATGGACAGATATCAAAGTACGTGAACAGTTTAAAATCTCTATGTTGGTTGCTATTGGTGCTTGTCGATTTTTAAGAAATTTTAACATTGAGGCGGAGATCAAGTGGCCGAACGATATTTATGTTCAAACGAAGAAAATTGCCGGAATTCTGATCGAAAACCAACTAAAGGGAGAATGTATTAGTAGTTCTGTGATAGGAATCGGTTTGAATGTTAATCAGGAAGTATTTGAAGGAGGGGTGTCAGCAACTTCCATCATTCTGGAAACAGGAAAAAAAGAAAATGTCCAATTATTTACGATGCAACTTTATCAGGAAATTGGACGGACAATTGAACAATATCATCAGTACCCGTTTGAATGGATTGAAAGAACATATTCAGGTTTTCTGAAAGGATTCGATGAAGCTGTTACCGTTATTTGGATACAGAAACAGGAAGAAATAAAGATTCAAATCACAGCTATTTTACCGGACGGAAGGATTAAAGCTTTAGTTAATGAAAAAGATTGTAAAATATTTGATTTGAAAGAGTTGAAATTTATTTTTTGATTACAAAAATTCTTTCTTAGCATCTTCCATATACCTATCAAACGCTTCCGAAAACAGTGCTTCTTGTGCCTCAAATATTTCACGTGTCCGATGAATTTTCGACGGAAAACTCAACCTACTTTGAATGTATTCAGGAATTCTATCCAGAATGATCGGATCATCGTATTTGTGAATCATTTTATGGTCAGATAATCGTTGGATTAATAGGGAACAATTAGCCGGAAGCTCATTTTTTCGTGATAACGCGTAGGAAAAAAAAGCATTTAGAAAGTCTTTCCTTTTTTCAGCGTGATGGTTATCCCAACGCATTGCCAATAAATGATCAAATACAATATCAGTAGCAATAGGACTTACTTTAGGTAAATCTTTGTAGAGCTTTCTATTCAACTCTACTACAGCCGGATGATTATCCATAAAGCTGTCAATTTTACGATGAAGCCGGATTCCATTGTGAAGAAAACCGGGAATATGGTCGAATTTATTCCCCTTGAAGAAGTCTCCAAGTAAGTTCCCAGTCATCAACTGATGACTATCTCCTGAAAAATACAAATGCCCCAGGTAATTCATAAAACACTAAGATACAAAACAAAGTTCTGGTATGGTTGTGTTTGATTTCTTATCTTTACATTTATTAGGATTTAAACCTATTGAGATCATGTATGGAAGAAACCGAAGAGTTTGAGAAATATTACCCCCCGAAACCTGTTTTGGAGGAGAGAGAGGCTACCAATTCGTTGGGAGCAACCGTATTCTCTCTTTTACTCTTTGTTTGGGCATTCTTTACTTTTATATCGGATGATCTGAGGTTCATTGCTGTCATACTAATTGTACTGACATTGCATGAATCCGGACATTTTCTGGCGATGAAACTTTTTCGTTACAGAAATCTGAAGATGATCTTTCTTCCTCTTTTGGGAGCTTATGTTCATGGAAAAAAAGATTTATATTCTCAAAAAGAACGGGCTATTGTACTGCTTTCAGGTCCATTACCCGGAATTCTGGCAGGTGCAGCTTTATTTTACTGGGGAATGCAGCACGAGTCCTTTTGGGTATTGTATTCCGGAATTTTGTTCCTGTTGATTAACACCCTCAATCTTATGCCAATCGACCCGCTTGATGGTGGACAATTGATGCAGGTTCTTTTTATCTCGCGTCAGGATTTGGTAAAACTGTTATTTTCTCTCGTTTCATCATTAGGAATGATCTTTATAGGACTGTATTTTGACAACTGGATTCTTATCGGTTTTGGCTTTTTATTGGGATTCCGTGTAAGAGGAAATCAGCGATTGTACCAAATGAGAAGTAAACTAAAGGAACAGGAGATTAATTACCGGATCAATTATCAGGATTTATCAGATAAAGACTATTTCTATATAAAAGGTGTTTTTGTTGAACATTCGCCAACAGTAAAAAAGATAATGAATACGGGAGCAGTTAATGACGACGAACTCGATCAGTTAATCGCTTCTGATATTTGCGATGTTTTGGAAGTCCCTTCCAAAAATGACCTTTCTTCGGTTGGTAAATTTGTGTTTGCATCCCTTTGGTTGCTCGGTATACTGCTAACTCTAGCTGTATTCTGGGTTGGTGCAAATGAATTAAACTGGTTTTTTGATGCGTTTCAAACCGGGAGATAAAGTAGTTTTTCTGACAGAGCAGGGTGGTGGTGTAGTAAAGGAAGTTCTTTCCGCTACTCACGTTTCTCTTATTGATGACATGGGGTTTGAACGACCTTATCCTGCCGATGCACTGGCTCCGCTTCGCGTAACTCAAATTGCGGTTGATGAGCGAAAACTGATGGAAAAAAAAGAACCTGCTAAAGCCAAAATATCCCAGAAGCAACAAAAAAATCAGGTTTACAGAATTGATTTGCATATTGAGGAGCTACTTCCCGGGCATAGTCTAATGACAAACTATGAAATGTTACAACTTCAGATGGAACATTTTAAACGTGCATTTAATCACTGTAAAAACAAGCGTATTAAACGATTACAGGTAATTCATGGTGTTGGAGAAGGAATCCTAAGGGGAGAAATACATAGTTTTCTACGCCAGTTTTCCGGAACTGAATTTCACGATATGTCTTATACACGAAATGGTTTTGGAGGAACCGAAGTTATTTTGTGTTTCAAAGAACTTGATTAACTCTTTTTATTACAATACAATTACTCTCCGGATTTCATTTCTAAAATACATAAAGTAAACACCTTCAGGTAATTCTAGTTTTCCAGCTCTCCCTTTGTACACTTCCTTTCCGCCGACTGAGTAAACAGAATAATTTTCATCGACAGGAAGTTCTACACTTATACTTCCATCCTTAGAGGGATTTGGATAAACCGTAAAAATACTCTGGTAGTATTCAGTTGTACCCAATGTCGTAATTACTACTTGTTCTTTAACTGTGTCCGAATAACAAACCGTAGAAGTCGTCATACTAACCTCGTAGGTTCCCGTTGTGGAGTATACATGTGTTGCGTTTTGTTGCATTGATTGTTGTCCGTCACCAAAATCCCAACTTTCAAAAACTCCATTTATTATGGACGGAGAGCAAGTAATTTCGGCCCCTGTTGTATTGACCGTAAACGTGTTTTCTGATAAAGGCCTGAAGTCAACCCTTGCCGAGTCGTTCGTATAGACAACATGATCAGCGACTTGTTGAAGATAACTTACTTCGTTCGAGGTTAAACCTGTCGGAGAAAACCCGTTTCCGGAAGAAAATGTATTGAAAATTAAATTATTAAAAATACAAGCTGCCAGATATGACCCTTTCATACTGGGGTGGCTTCCATCAGACACGTACAAGTCATTAAAACTTACCACAGCATTTTCATCTTGTTTTACATGAGCAAATCCAATTCCGACCGGAGATAACATGCCATTCGCCTGATCTGTCATATAGGTGTAGGCATTGAAAAGGCGGGTATTCATTTTTTCAAACGTATTGATCCCTTCCCACTGCTGATCTCCATTCTGTCGTCCCCATGTAGCATAGAATAGTGGAACCGAACAACTATTGTTGGAATAGATACTATCCACAAGAATTTCCGCATAGGGATATACATCAACCTGTACCTGACCATCAGGAAAAGAAGGTCGTTGACTTTGTTCCTGAAGTACGACAAAATCCCAATCAGCAGCTTCAATCTTATTCAGTGTTGTTGTACTGCCAGCATGTTGTGACAAAGTTGATCCACCGGGTGTATTCGAATCAAAGCTCAACGAATTTCCATCAGCTACTGCCATACTGGAAATGATCCCCGGTAAATTATTTGTGCTGATGTAACTATTTCCTACAAATAGTACTTTTTGGGTTGTTTGTCCGATTACTGATGCAGCTACAATAATCAGTATAAGTCCTGTAAAAATATGCTTCATTCCTCTGTTTTCGGAAACAAACGAGAGGTCTGCTACTACGTTGCCGGTTCTTGTAAATTATTTTTATTCCGGAAACCTGAATTATTGAAATCCTAATGAGAAAAAAGTGCTAACTGTCGGTTTATTT